>NZ_JAGFPF010000310.1:0-1823 GCF_025962695.1 Candidatus Symbiopectobacterium sp. NZEC135
ACTATTTCTGACATGCTTGCGATGCTCATCTTTCGATCCCTAAATACAGTGAAAGCATTTATAATGACGAATTCCTTTTTTAATGCCATAGGGTGAAAGGAGGGGCTGGGATGGTTACCTCATCAATTCTATTGCCAGTATGCCCGTCGTTGTGTCTTCTGCGTGCAGTTGGCTGCCTGCAACGTGAAGCATGATGGGTATATGTGGCTAAAGAAAGCCACATATACCCTTGATACTCAGAATAACCCGTTATTACATCTTGTTTTTACAGCGTGAAAAGGCCAGGCGCAATGCGGCTCCGATTTCTTCATGAGTGCTATTATCAGGAATGATAACGTAATCGGATTCCGCAATGCCATTTCCAGACCAGCCATCGAGCCTGTCATGTACGGAAGGTCTTATGGTGAGCATGCCATTGAGTTGGCAAATGCCACACCGAAGCATGTTTTTAAACAGGGCCCTCTTTGTTTTGTAACTATAAGTATTCATCATCTCCCCCACCCATTGGTCGAATGAAATACTTGCGTTATCACGATCGAAGAAATGATGATCATCAGGGTCGACAACCCTGCTGGCTGATAATGCAGTCAGTAGGGTAATTCCGAGCACTTCATTACTGCATTCTGGCATAAGGAGATGACTTTTGGTTTCAGGGTCATCTCGTAATAATCCATAACCTGAATATGTTTCAATGCAATAGAAATCGTTATTAAATAGCGCGCCAGCATTAAGCCCCTGCTCTTGTGCCTGATTCATTCTTTCACCACCGTGATTTTAACTTTCACATTTTTCTCAGAACCATAGACTATGGCCTTGTTGGTTTGTTCCCACTGCTTGGGTTATGTCGTTTTCGGGATCGCGATGACCACCTCACGTTTAGAAATATTTGTTAATTTGTTGCGTGTCTGAAATTTACTCACCATTCCAGATGGTTTGATTTTACATGAGTGTAATAGTTATGGAGAAAAAAATCCCGACTCGATGGTCGGGATCTTCATCATTATTACTTAATCGGGTAATTGTAATGGTCTGGTATTTTATAATCTTCAGGGAAATTTTCTATATTGGGAATTCTTGAAAAAAGATCAATATCTTCTCTTGTTTGATAAAGAACCCCATAGATTCCAGATAAAAATGTTGATATACGTAACAATGCTGCTTGCATTGCTAATTCATCATTATTTTCTTTTGCTTTAAAAAATAATTTGATAGTTAAGTTAAGCTTTGCTACATCATCTTCAATGCTTTTAACGATTGAGTCATTTTCTGATAAATAAAGGCTATCTTTATCAAACTCTTTTCCAATGTTTTGTTTTAACACTTCTAAATAAATATCTTTAAATTGATCTAGCAGAATGATATCAATCATTTTGGTAATCTCCGTCCTTCAGCTCTGGCAGCCTTGGTTTTTGCATCATTATATGACCCATCTAGGTTAAGCACCGCTCTTACTTCTTTTCCTGTCATATCAAAAACTTCAATGTGGTTTCTATGTCTGGCATCTAAATAAAATTGGTCGCCTTTTTGTCCTTGAAATTGCTTACTGGTCTTACTGGCTAACTCTTTTACTTGACTACCAAAACCCGGCTGCTTAAAGAACTCCCCGATATTACCAACAGCGCCTGCATTAGGTATATAGGGAACTTTCTTACCCGGCGTATTACCATCAACGGCTGGCTGCGTCACCTTTTTAGTAGAAGGATTTGGGCTCCCAATGCGGGTCTTAACCTTACCTCTGCCACCGACCGCAGCCATGGCAATCCCAAAGCCTTCTATAACATTCTTGGGAAGCTTTGTCATCGTGGCGAAATTTTCTACCCACT
>NZ_JAGFPF010000311.1:0-1820 GCF_025962695.1 Candidatus Symbiopectobacterium sp. NZEC135
AAGGTACCCAAGATGCCTTGCAGCAACAGCAACCGATGATTGAGCGCATGCAGCAGATGGTGAGTGGGTTCCAGCAGACATTGGATGCCATGGACACAGCTATTCCAGCGCGTTTGACGCAATTAGCCCTGACCGTCGCGAAACAGGTTATTGGTCAGGCACCGCTGTGCGATGCCACAGCACTGCAACATCAGATTCAACAGTTGATCCAGCAAGAGCCGCTGTTTAGTGGCAAAGCGCAATTACGGGTCAACCCCGGCGATCTCGAGCGTATCGAGGCGGCACTGGGTCCGACGCTGGAGCAGCACGGCTGGCGGTTGTTGGCCGACGGTCAACTGCATCCTGGCGGATGCAAGGTGAGCGCAGAGGAAGGCGACCTTGATGCCAGCCTCGCCACGCGCTGGCATGAGCTATGCCGTTTGGCTGCGCCGGGAGAGTTATGATGACCCATCACCTCGCACGTTGGTTTGCCGAATTGGACGCTTTCGAAAAGCGCATCAAAGAGACACCGTCCGTGCGTCGTTACGGGCGGTTAAAGCGTGCGACCGGGCTGGTACTGGAAGCCACCGGGCTGCAAATGCCCTTGGGTGCCACCTGCCTGATTGAACGCCATATGGGCGCCAAGACGGATGAAGTTGAGTGCGAGGTGGTTGGCTTTAATGGTCAAAGCCTGTTCCTGATGCCACTGGAAGAGATGGAAGGCATCACGCCAGGTGCGCGTGTCTATGCCCGTGCAGCGACTCAGGGCGTGGTACAAGGGAAACAATTGCCTTTAGGGCCAGAACTGCTTGGCCGCGTGCTGGATGGCAGCGCTAAGCCGCTTGATGGCTTACCGCCTCCGGATACCGGCTATCGCGCGCCGCTGATGACTGCGCCTTTTAACCCGCTACAGCGTACACCGATTGAAGATGTGCTGGATGTGGGGGTGCGCGCTATCAACGCGTTGTTGACCGTGGGCCGCGGCCAACGTATGGGCTTGTTTGCCGGTTCCGGTGTGGGTAAAAGTGTGCTGCTGGGTATGATGGCGCGCTATACCAAAGCAGATGTGATCGTCGTCGGGTTAATCGGCGAACGCGGTCGTGAAGTGAAAGATTTTATTGAAAACATTTTGGGTGACGAAGGCCGCGCCCGTTCAGTGGTGATCGCCGCACCTGCTGACGTTTCGCCCCTGCTGCGTATGCAGGGTGCCGCTTATGCGACACGCATTGCTGAAGATTTTCGCGACCGCGGTCTGCACGTGTTGCTGATCATGGATTCGCTGACGCGTTATGCCATGGCGCAGCGTGAAATTGCATTGGCCATCGGTGAGCCACCGGCTACCAAAGGCTATCCGCCTTCGGTGTTCGCCAAACTCCCTGCACTGGTCGAACGCGCAGGCAATGGCATTCACGGTGGCGGCTCGATCACCGCGTTCTATACGGTGCTGACTGAGGGTGACGACCAGCAGGACCCGATTGCCGACTCGGCGCGTGCTATTCTGGATGGACATATTGTCCTGTCGCGGCAGTTGGCCGAATCCGGTCACTACCCGGCCATTGATATCGAAGCCTCAATCAGTCGCGCCATGACCGCGCTTATTGATGATAAGCACTACGCCACGGTCAGGTTGTTTAAGCAGTTACTCTCCAGTTACCAACGTAACCGGGACTTGATCAATGTGGGGGCTTACGCGCCGGGCAGCGATCCGACGCTTGACCAGGCCATTCGCCTCTACCCACAGCTTCAGGATTTTTTGCAGCAGGGCATGTTTGAACGCAGTGGTTATGAAGCCTCTTGTCAGGCTTTACACGTCATTTTTCCCCGTAACGAGGAGGAGGACA
>NZ_JAGFPF010000312.1:0-1820 GCF_025962695.1 Candidatus Symbiopectobacterium sp. NZEC135
TCAGAGCCGATGATTTTGCGGCTGAATCGCCCCAATACGTAAGGGGCAAATGCCATGTAGAACCCAATGAAAGCCGACGCGATGATCACGATAAACAACACGCTGTAGCCTAATTGTGCTAACACGGCGGTCAGAGCGAATGCCATGAACAGCACCAGATGTAGCGATAAATAGATATTTTTCATACGAGTAAAACGGGCGAGCAGGATATTGGTGATCATCGAGAACAGCAATATCAACGCCGCCGTGGCACCTATCTTATCAATAGTTGCCGCCATGATGGCTTCGTTACTGGGCACCACGCCAACAATATTAAAGGCGTGTGAAAATAAGCTGCTAAAAGCGGTAAGCACTTTCATTAAAATGCTCCCGCCTACTTTTATCATGGTAAAGCCAATAAAGGAGAGAAACGTCCCTGTTATTAATCGTGAAATCGTGGCCTTTTGGAATAATAATCCTAAAAAAGCGACAATGGCAATGATGACAGACGGCGTTTTAACCAGACTTAACAATATGTCCATGTTGACCCTGTAGGTATAGTGATAGCAAACGTGTTTGCAGAACAGCCGTTGTGTGCACGCCAGGCGTGAGCGTGCACAGAGGCAGGGCGAACCTGTTCTCATTGGCGTTATGCTACATTCGTTGGTGTTATTAAGAGCCTGTCCCTGGTTTCTGCGCGCTGCCCGTAAACAAACTGGCTACGCTAATGATGCCCACTGGGATAGGCTCTACGTCTTGATAATTTATCTTTACAATAATCCTTGCCACGCTACTACAGCACGAATAACCAATTTTTCTCAGTGCGATTTTTTTAATATGAGATCTTAATCAGAAAAATAAAACATCGTTCCAAAATTGTAAAACAATGTTTCTTTGTGTTTGTATATGGGATTTTTACTATTTTATCGAAAGCGCTATTATTATTTTAACGCTTTGTTATTGTCGTTGGTTAATTGTTTGTTATCACTTTTTTATGCAATATAACCCGACGGGAGTTTCATCTGTAGAATACCCTTTATTCTTGGTTCTAAGAATAAAACGCCAGTAGAGAGAAGGTGATGCATTTTTTAATATCTGTTTTACCCGTTTAACGTTAACTCATTAATCTCCAATTGAATTGTCCATAAAAATCTTCAACGCAGCACAACTCGCTTGCTGCCATTTGTGCCTATACTTGATGAAGTACTGGTCGTTCGCGTGTGTCCTGGATGCGCGTTTTCATCTGTAAAACATGAGGTGGTTATGGGAATCTTGTCCTGGATTATCTTTGGGTTGGTTGCGGGTGTTTTGGCAAAATGGATCATGCCGGGAAAAGACGGTGGCGGATTTATTATTACGGTTTTGCTCGGCATCGTTGGCGCGGTGGTGGGCGGTTATATCAGCACTTTCTTTGGCTTTGGCCGCGTGGACGGTTTCAATCTTGGCAGTTTCTGCGTTGCGGTGGTTGGCGCTCTGGTGGTGCTGCTGGTGTACCGTAAAATTCGCGCGTAATCGCACAAGGCGGGATCACTGTCCCGCCTTTACCCTTGTAGATAAGGCCACAGCGTCAGCCCTAGCAGCATCAGCCCGCCACCGAGGTTGATGGTGGTTTCCATGGTCTGCATATTGACGGCGCGCGCCGAGCGCAGCAGCACCTGTGTTGTCAGCAGCAACCATCCGCTCATGATGGCGACGTGCACCGTCGCCAACGCCATAAAGCTCATCACGCTCTGTTCCAGTGGTTGACTGTCACGCGTAGCGCCTGCAAACAGAGGCACTACCGTCACATACAGTAAAATGGCTTTGATATTGAGCACATTGGCAACGTAGGCGGCACGAAT
>NZ_JAGFPF010000313.1:0-1805 GCF_025962695.1 Candidatus Symbiopectobacterium sp. NZEC135
TAACCATAGATTGTGATCAAGGCATCCACGTAGTTGTCTACGGATGATGTCGCCGGATAGTCATCGAACTCGCTGTATTGCTGGAGCAACGCCTCTCGCACAGCCTGTGCCTGCTCGTCACCGGAAGCAGCGAACACAGCAGAAAGTTGTTCCCACGTTGGAATTTGCATGGTAGCGGCTCGCTCTCTCATAGGCCTGAAGGCAGCACCTGCGGATCACGCTGACGTACCACTTCAAGAAAGCGGTCAAGCAGCTCATCGCGCTCTGTCACTTCTCCTAGGTAATCGCGGCATAGGGTGTTTGCATCAGTGGATGGTCGATGTGAGCTGGGTTCGTCAACCCCACGATTTCACGCAGACGCAATATAGCCAAGATCTCTGTGGGGTGGACTGCGAGGAAAACAGAGTTGAACTCAAATTGTTTAGCTTGCTGGTTGGCTTCTCTCTCGGTCACGGCGATGCGCTCGACATGCGTATTACAGGCACCGAGCAGCACAGGTAAGAACTTTTCAGGATCGGGTTCGCGCCAGTGAGCGACCAACTGGCCCCAGGCGGGGTCGCGTGGTAAGGCGTGTTTGTCCAGATCCAGCGGTTTGCCTAACCAGTCGCCGATAATAGTCAGGCCGAAGGCAGCATAGCGCAGCGTGGAACTGATCGGAGGCTTGCGCCCATCATGAACACCATAACCGCCGTTGAGACTATCGAAAATTGCTTCGTGGAATGGTTCAAGGAGCTTATGGTTGCCTGTAGCTATAGCTCCAAACATGAAGTGAGTAAGGGTGTCGAGGCTATAAATGAATAAGCGATCATTTGTCCTCATGTCGTTAAGGTCTATCAATTGAGAGTATATAAACCTTCTGAACGCATGTGCCATATGAACATTGGCTTTGCTTATATTGTCATCAGTTAATAGTAGGCTTTGCTTAACTTTCACCATACTATGCTTGAATAAGTCAACAGTAGCGAGAGCAAGGTGCCCTTGTCCACTCACATAAACTTCAACCCGATCACGAGGCAGAAAACCATCAGAAGCCCACTTTCTAACTTGTGGCAAAATACTACCGAGTCTACTTTTATCCTTTTTCATCTCGTCCTCTACCATGTGTTAATCTGAATTCCAGAGCCATTTCCGACAGTTTTGCTTAGTGCTCCTTGCGAATCAAAAAATACTTGGGCATGCAGAAACTTGATTTTTCCTAATGCAACAGCGTCCTCAATAGCATTAAGTTTATCTTGGACGTTGGGATCAACCTCCAACATTTTTGCTTTACTCCATCCTCCAGAATCTAAGCCAATCTTAGCTTGGAGGTCTGAGAGTTTGCCTGCCCCTGTTCCCTGTGTCTTATTAAATCCCGGTGTCTTAGTCAAACCCAATGTCGCTTTGGTTTCAATCACCAGCAACGTATCTTCCTTGAAGGTTAGCGTCTGGGTCGGTGCAGGCGTACTCTTTGCCCCATCCATGCTGTGGCGCATGGTGTTGGAAGTAGGAACTCGCACGGTCAGCGACGGCGGCGGTGGCACCCAGACCAGCATATCCAGGCCGTGGCCGCTCTTGTTCGTCAGCCCGAAACGACTGGGCACTCCGGCTTTATTACTGTAGCCGAGGATGCGTTCAGCGTTGAAGCCCATTTTTTCCACCATGGCAGCGGCAAAGGCCTCTTCACCCGCATCACCGACCACTTTACAGATACGGCCTATTACTTTCAGGCTCCCACCGCGCTGGATAATCAACGACGTCAGATTGCTGCGCAGTGTATTGCTCATCACACAATAATTCGCCTTACCCGTGGCCGTGGTCAGGGCAAC
>NZ_JAGFPF010000314.1:0-1807 GCF_025962695.1 Candidatus Symbiopectobacterium sp. NZEC135
CCCTGTATTTCCTATCATTCGTATCGATTTTCATAAGATCTCTCATCAGTTCTGATGTAGATGCATTATCGATCAATATATTTCCTCACCTTGCGAATCTCAGAAGAAATTCTCCTATCGGCGTATTTTTTCTATATATGAAATTTTTTCGCCGAAAGGAGCAAGGACAGGAAGAACAAAGGATAAGTATATGTTGCAAAAAAAATCATTTTAAACGAGCTAAGTCCACGAATGTAAAGGCTTTTATGCTGTTTCGAGGTTTGGCAAAACAGGATTATGCTATGACTACTAAACCTAAAGGTTTTGATAATAAAATTGAAGCCCAATTAATTAACAAAAAAATCTGTTCCAAAGAAATACTAACAAAATACTCCGAGAAAGAGAAAAAATTTTATTTTAATCAATTGTACATTTGTGCAGTAGGTAGGCGTAGACACCCACATGTGGAGTCTGCTTCTTCAATATACTCAAGTGAAAGACGAGAGTATATTCCAAGAGCTAAACGTTTTACTGAAATGAAAAAAGATTTAAAATTAATTGAACAAGCGAGTAATCACCTGGCAGGTAAATTTCCTGATGGATATATCGCCACAAAGTTAGGCTATGAAGTTTTTTCTGAAAGTTGTAATGCAATACAAAAAGGGTGCGGAGTTGTTGATGAAAGCAATAGGCCTTATAATCCTCCTAGAAATGGGATACGCTCAAGAATGCGAGAAGGTAGGAAATGCGATGTAAAAGAAGTTGTTCCTAAAGAGATATCTATTAATGAACTTGCCCTCCATCGCCTGATGATAGAGCTAAAAAAATGTAGAAATAATGATCATAAAATAGCCCAAATTGAAAGTATTCTATCTATGGCTAAAGCAAATAAATCGGGCTGTTTGCCAATAACATATGTTCAAAGCAGCTCTGGTCGATTTTATGCTGAAAATGAAATAAATCTACAAAACTGTAGTCGTCAGATACGTAAAGCGGCTTTAGCTGGGCTTTATGATATAGATATAGAGAATTGTCATTATACTCTTTTATCTCAAATGTGTTCACGAATAAATGTATCGACTCCATGTACTGATTATTACATAAATAATAAAAAGTTGGTAAGGAAAGAAGTTGCTGAACTTTTCAATATTTCTGAAGATGATGCGAAAGTTATTCTAATTGCACTAATTTATGGCTCTAATTTATCACCTTGTGGTGTTCTGAAAAAATTGGATATAACCTATGATTCTAATGCAATTAAGGGAAGTTTTATTCATAAACTATGTAAGGAGATAAATTCTGTCAGAGATAATGTAATTAATGACTATAAGAATAGAACGAAAGGTCATTTTAAAATATTAAACGATGCTGGTTTAATAATGAAAACAAAGGTCGAGGAATTTAAAAATGTGAAGCGATCTAAATTGCTAGCGCATATTTTACAGGGGGCTGAATCATTGATTCTACAACATATGATTCGCTTTATGGGTGACAGTATTGTTTTACTCCAGCATGATGGCGTCACATGTAAAAATATTGTTAATGCTGATGAGTTGAGAAAATATATTTATGCAAATACAGGATATGATCTCTCTTTCGACGTTGAACAGCTACCTGTCAATATCCAATGTGTTGATGATGATGATGATGATTATCAGTTTAACGCCGATTATATATTAGATGTTTTTGCTGCATAATAATCGGTTAAGTAATTAGTTTAGATATAAGTCTTAGCAGGAAACCTGTCTGGATGAAATTTTATCTGATAACTTATTACATATAAAAGTACTAGTGCTTTACTTTTTTTGGCACCAAGAATCTCGGGTAG
>NZ_JAGFPF010000315.1:0-1800 GCF_025962695.1 Candidatus Symbiopectobacterium sp. NZEC135
TCAGTTTAAAAAAATGGGGTTAAATGCTTACGAACGATTCAATAGTTGTGGCATGGATATTAGCTATAGCTGTGGATTAACGCTTTTTGCTAAAGAAACTGCAGGTGAGTTGGCAGGGTATGCGCTGTCCGGTTTGGCAGGGAAGTATTTAGCGCCCGTTATAAAAAGTTACATATCTGAAATAGGCGCTTTATCATCACAAGGGCCTTTATCAAACATAAAGAGCCTGCAAACTGGTTTAAGAAATCCTGAACAAGTCGATTTTATAAAAAACGATATGCTGAATGGGAGGTTTTTATACTCAGAACCAAAAGGTATAATCGCTGGCTACGTAGACAATAATGGTAGATACTATATCAGTGAAGGTAACCATAGGATGGTTGCTGCTATGGAGATTTATAAGGAAACTGGAGATTCAACTTTCATAAACAACCTATTGAAAAATGGTGTTTGGACTCGCACAAATAAAGTTCCTGTAGATTCAACTGCAATGCCAGTAAGGAAGTGAAATGAACAAGGTCAAACTCAAAAAGAACGAAATATACATTAAGATGTTGTTGCTTTCTATCCCTTATATAAGGAATAGACAGACATTTAAAAAATCTCCTGATTTATCATGCTATCTTGAGGCAGAGCTTGTCCATAATTTGGCTTATACTATCTTGACGCCAGAGTTTGAAGATCATGATATTTATTTTTTAAATACTCAAGCGAAATATTATATAGAAAATTGTAGTGAGGATATTTCAATCGCTTATGGAGGGCAAAAAGAACTTATAGCATCTCTTTTTGAAATTGTTCCTCAAGAAATGAGATCTAAGCTCCTTTGGGAAGGGCCAAGAAAATAGGCGGTATTGTTTTGGTATATGAAAGTAGATAATTAGACTAGACCTGATTAATTTTTCGCCGCTAACGGCCTTTGCTGGTCGCTAGCGGTGAATTTGTCCGAGTTTGCTAACCTAGCATAGTTACGTTGATAAAAATGAGAAATGCTTTTTTCAAGAAGGCAACTACCAAAGGGTGGTTGCCATGGTACTGCATCTAGAGACAGAAAAACCTATGCACCTCGAAAGTTTAATAAAAATGAGCATTGAACATATACTCATAAATGCACAAGTGATATACCTGCTACCAGTAAGAAATAAATAAAACAGGATTGTGAATGAAGGGGGACTAGTTTGATCTCTCTTCACGACACAGGTATTATTCACCCTGTGATTTGACCACTGAAGTAGTTACAGGGAATCGTACCGGAACGGTAGGGTAAGCGAAGTGGATTGTGGGTATAAATGAGGGTATATATCATGCAGAATTTTAGCATAAGCTCTTTATATTCAATAGAAATGGTGTGTTTTTCAATTCCCGCCCCGGCACCATCAATTAAGTTAATAAAAACAATTGGTTATAAATATTATTACGCCACCGCAAGGTGGTTTTTTTGTTTTTGAGACTTCTCAGTGGCAGCAATGAGCACCTGGCAGCATAATTGCTCATTCTGCGCAATTTCTTGCTCACTCTCTAGCATAAATCACTTTCTGCGCAATGTTTACAAACGATCAGCGTGGTCTGCGCAATATCTTGCTCAGAGTTGGCATTGTCGATCACCCAGATGATTTAATTTTCATAAAAAACAATAAATTACAAATTGGTATCGTTTTTGCTTATTACTGAGACTGTTATAACCCCGGTCTAACAACAAGGAGCCAGACAATGCCAACTCCATGCTATATTAGCAGCGAGGATAAAACGCAGGGCAACATCACCTCAGGGGCGTTCACATCTGATTCTGTCGGCAATATC
>NZ_JAGFPF010000316.1:0-1799 GCF_025962695.1 Candidatus Symbiopectobacterium sp. NZEC135
CACATCAGGGTCGGCTTGCACCACCTGCTCAAGTGAAACCGGTGCGGTGCTGACGCCCGCCTTACGAAACCAAGGCTCCGCCACGTTTATTGCGCCGCCGAGATCCATCCAGTCTTGATTAAGAGAAGGACGGCCCGAGGTGGTCAGCGGATCGCCCACGGCGTGGTATACCTTTACGCGCTGCTCACGGGGAATGCGCTCAATCACCGCCTGTACCCGGCGCACGTTATCCTGATAATAGACGGCAAAATCGCGGGCACGCTGTAACGCATCCGGCCCGAGAATGTCGCCGGTAATCAGCGTGCGCTCCACCATCGCCTCCAGCGAGTTGTAACGCAGCGCCACCACCTGAACCCCCGCTTTGCTCAGCGTCTCCGCTTCTGCTAACGGTATGCTCTGCGGCACAAACAGCACCTGAGCGCGTTTGGCAACCAGCACTTCGCTGTTAATCCCCATGTCACCGCTGCGCGAGGCTAAAGCCGCCTGCGCAATCGACGGCACAAACTGGCGAAACAGCGGCGTATCGCGCACGATTTTGGTGGTTGCGACAATACGATCGCCATAACCCAACATGGCGATAATCGAATTCTGCGCATTCCAGGAGGTGGCTACTCGCTCTATTTGAGCGGGTACGGTAACGGAACGATCGCCGTAATACTGCACGGTTCGGGTCGGCATCGTTTCGGCCAGCACCGGCCCCCCCAGCACGCTGACGACCAGTGCCAATGAAAGACGCCATATCATCGATTGAGTCATGGCATCACCAGTCAACGGAGAGAGAAGCGCGGATTTCACGCGGTTCGCCCAGGAAGGCATTGGCGGAACCGTTGGAACCGTCATTTTTACCTGGGAACAGGGAAGCCCAGTAGCGCTCATTAGTGACGTTATTCACCATCACACGCACTGCGGCATTTTTGTCGTGCAGTTTAAAGGCATAACGTGCACCGAGATCCAGCGTGGTAAAGCCCGCCGCCCAGGTGGTGTTGGTGTCGTTAGCCGCACGTTTTCCGGTGTAATGCAGATTGGCCTGATACACCATATTCGGGGCGCTCGGGTGGCTATATTCCGCCAACAGGTTGGCCTGGAATTTGGGTACGCCGACCACGCGTTTATCGCGCGTTGCTGCCGAACTGGTGTCCTTCATTTTAGGATCGAGCAACGTCATGCTGCCAAACAGATGCAACCCATCCCAGGCTTCACCATCGGCCATCAGTTCAAGACCGTGGTTAACCTGTTTGCCCTGCTCCCTGTAAATATTGTCGTTACCGGTGTAGGCAAACGGACGTTCCAGACGGAACAGCGCCGCATTCATATTCATGTCGCCCCATTGGGATTTCACACCCGCCTCATACTGAGTGCTACGGTAGGGATCCAGCACTTGCCCATAGTTGCTGGTACCCTTCGGTGCGACGCCCCCCTGCTCCAGCGAATCAGCATAGGCGATAAAGGTCATCACATTCGGCACAACCTTATACATCAGCGACACGGTCGGGCTAATACCGTCATTGTGTTGTGCAGCGGCTTTCGCACCGTAACTGCGCGAGGTGAGCCAACTTTGGCTTATCACGCCCATGGCCGACCAACGCTCGTTGAAGGTAATGGTATCGCCTGCGGTCACCGATTGTTGACTGCTGCGGCTGGACTTATAGCGCCCGGATCCCGCATAGAACCGCCCATTGCTCGGATCATCATAGCGCCGAGGGGCGTTAAGCGGGGTGGTTCCCAGCGTAAAGTCGTTATCGTTACCCAGCGCGGCATAGTTAGTCCACTGGAACCCGGTGGTGCTCAATACCACGTCA
>NZ_JAGFPF010000317.1:0-1798 GCF_025962695.1 Candidatus Symbiopectobacterium sp. NZEC135
TCGTGTATATTTAAGCTGAATACTGGGCGTTACAAACGCCCTCGCTGTGATTTTCTCAGATGAGAATATAAGTAGTTTAAATGCAAAATTCCTAGCCCTTGAATGTTATTAACGATCTATTTGTAATAAAGAAGTGGTATATTTCTTAAAGCTTGAAATTATTTTATTAATTTCAATTTTTTCTATAGTTATATCTTCTATAATAGGGTGTTTAATATCTTGCCAAACGCGCCTCTCGCCATGATCGACTAATTCAGATACCTTACCACCTAAGATTCTAACGAAATTTTTGTTCGAAACGGCAAAAAAACATGCTCCAGATTCTAAAATGATCGTGGGTGAAGCATTGAACTTACAAATTCCATCAGGATATTCATTCTCTGGCGTGGGCTGTGGGTAAGCCATTTTATACAGATATTCAAAAGCTTCATCTGTTGATGCATTAAATATTTCATCATCGCATGGCATAGCTATAAGAGCATTTTCAGAATCAATAACATCATCATAATCAACGAATAAGGTCGATGTGCGGATATCATTAGGATACATACTCCCGTTCAAAAAGAAATAGAAGAAACCATTCTTTATAGAATCGCCCCATTGCGGAACGTATTCAATCCAGATTGCAAAGCGATAGGGATCACCAAAAATCATAATATTCCTTTACCGAATAGTTTACCGATTTAGAGAAGTTCTGTTCGAAGAACATCTATGCTCTTAAAAATTTATGGTTTTTTTATATAGTAACCACTCATCCCAGGCATTTTGCACATCAATATCGGGATAGCCTAGGCTTTTGATCATGTCCCAGGCAATCTCTGCAGGTAACTCAATAGCAGTAGCATTATCTCGGATCGACTCAACATCCTCTCGTGTCAATTCTCGTCTGAAGTCCTTCTCTTTGGCTTCAAGCAGCGAAACAAGGGCAGGAATGAACACTATAGCCATGATTTGCAATACTCCGTAAATGATTGAATTCAATTCATTTTGGCATAGATATCATGTCAATACATTCCTTATAGCCACTGCATAACTGGAAAAATTTTATATTTAAGTTCGTTCGTGAGGTGTAAACGTCCGTTCCTCGTTGTGAGTTCAATGAGTCGATGCAACGCTATCCTTAATCAAGGGGGTGTTGCCATGAAACGAAGAACGCGTATTAACTACACGCCAGAACAGAAAGTGCTTCACCTTTGGTGACAAGTTGCTTGCGAATTCGTTTGCCGTTTGTCCCAAATGGATAACACTCCCTAAGCCATCTTTCCTGATGGGTGCTTACGAACGGTCATTCTGTTTAGTTTTCATAAGTAAATCCCGAATTTTCGCAAGGTTTGAATTTTCAGGGACTGAATCAATGTAGGGATCGCGCTCAAACACTAATTGCTCAGACTCAACGAAAGCCTTCCACTCTGCTGGATCTAGCTCAAATTCCATCGCAGACATATCACTTTCATCTTCCCCCTCGATCCAGCGGACTAAATAAAACAATTCATCATCAGGAGAGTCATCGACAATATCAACGGCGGTTACAGTGATGCAAAGGGTGGGATCGATTTTTGAGACATAAATCCCTAACTGCGGCATAGATGGAAGATTGTTCATGAAAATTCCTTTTATTGGTGTTTGCTATTTGATTAAAAATACGCCAAACAGAGTACTTACGGTGAATACGGCAAGAATCGTTGCAAGTATCCCGCTTAGACGCCCCATTCTCTTTTAGAAATCCTCTTGCATATGGATTATGTTACCCGAAAACGAATTTCCGGACTTCGCTCACTGCAGACCTAACTGCCTTTCT
>NZ_JAGFPF010000318.1:0-1797 GCF_025962695.1 Candidatus Symbiopectobacterium sp. NZEC135
ATTAGGTCAAAACCCTATACTCATTAGGAAGTAGCGGCTTCAACCCTATAAATGTTTTAACTTTTATGAAACGAAAACCTGTCAATGCTGAACCGTTCAACCCACAATTAAATGAATAAAAATCCATAATTAATGAATTTAAAATCAAAGGTAAGTCATGGGACTGGAACGGGCGATACTTACTGTTAACATTCTCTCTTTTTCGAACGGTGATATTTTCAGCAACAAAAACCTATACACAACATCATCACCCTTCTCACTTTTTCCGATAAAAATCAGCTGTCACCCATCGATTTTACTCTCTCGATCTGACGATTGACATCGTTAATCGCAGTGTCACAGATCATGGATTTCATCCTGAGATTGCTCAGGTGTTCTGCGGTCTTTTCTGCCCGCCGGGTGTAAGTGCTGTGCTTTGCATCATACCCATCAATAGTCTGGACGATGTCTTTCATCAACGCCGTTCGGCAGCGTTCGGCCAGAGACACCCCATCACGGGTCCCTTTTTTCAAGGCATTTTGATACTCTTTCAACACAGCATATGCATGACAATAATCGATGAGGGTGCTCTGCCATTTCTTCCCTTGTATACTGGGTATTTCCCTTTCAATGTGTTTTCTTCGGCCACAAACGCGTTGCGTGCCAAAATATTTTTTGGCGTAAGCATCCGCCGAAAGGTGACTTTTCCATGTGGTAGGCCCACATCCAAGATCTTTAGCGCTGTAAATTTTGTTATCCACCGCCAATCGCAGAACATAATCCAGGTCAGACATTTTTTTCTGCGCATGGTGCGTAATTTCACGAAGCTGGTTATAAAGGTAAGCGACATTTTTCTTGGTTTCTGACAAATTATCGTTTGCTTTCTTTATTACCGTCTCAGCATCATCATCGCGCAATACGTTTAACTGCAAATGACACGCCTCACGTTTATGTTTGAATAAATCAGCGTTATCCACATTAAGGGCTCTGATCCCTGAGTGTTTCAAAATCTCTTTTTCAATTAATGATTTTTCAATTTTTATCTGATTTTGATTATTCCTATAACGACTGATGTAGTGCTCTCTCACATTGGGGTCCTTGGTGACCCGTTTTTTTAACGCCTCGGCTATTTCCACCAATTTTTCTTTTTTCTTGTCATAATGTTTAGATTGCTGTTTCATCAGTTTTTCGTGCAAAGGCGCAAGCCTTTTATCCACATCATGCTGGTCTCTGATGTTCATTCGTTTAAATAAATCAATGCCATTAGTGGCGAATTCTATTTTTTTCGCCACTTTCCCCATGTTGTCTAACGCCTCATGGCTTATTCTATCCTGACGGACAAGGGATAGGTAGGTAGACATAAATATATTGACATCCACAGGCTCAAATTTAATAGGCATAGCGTCGATATAATCCTGCTAAAAAGAATATTAGAAAAGCCATGATGTAATGTTATCGGCACATTGTATTCCATAAAGCGTTCATTAAATTTGGCATTTTTTATTAATCTTAAAACCAATAAAGCAGTCAGATAAATTACACCGACTTTAGCACCGCGAAGGCATCCTCCCTTTGACGTCTCGCTGGTCGCAGAGAGTGTGTCATATCGACCTGACGTCAGAACAGACGTAAACCGTTTCCATGCTGGTCTAAAAATGTACACAGGCAATATTTTCGTGGGGCCGATCGACAAATCGCGACAAGAAATCAGTGCAATCTCTTCCGCTTACCACTATTCTCTGACAAACGGTAGTCACCTGCGTATTTTCATCTGGTGAATGCCGTAAAAATAACATTACACAAACGTAAAATGACGCG
>NZ_JAGFPF010000319.1:0-1796 GCF_025962695.1 Candidatus Symbiopectobacterium sp. NZEC135
AGTGCCAATAGTGCAGATTCACTGACACCAGGAGATAACTTCCTGACCTGTTATCTGAGCTGTGGAAAAGCAATACCTAGTACTCTGATTTCATTGGGGATAGACATACCGGGGGTCGGTAAGTTTGATACCTCCGAACATGGCACTACTACCCTAAATGGGCCTGGTGGGGGAAGTGGTAGCGTTTTCAAAAACCCTCAAAATATCACCATCTCGTCACTTGAACCTATAGATTATGGTGTTTCATCCAACATAGTAATATCTGATGGTTGGAGCCGTCTCGAGCAAATGAATTTGCTCTCGGATAAGCTGCCTGTCAACCTAAGTTCAGATCATTCCCCTGCTGATGGTAGTGAAGCCGTGTTTAATAAGGGGAAAGCCTATTACCGGTCGCTACGAATATCTTCAAAAGAGGGCTGGCCTTTTGTTCTTAAAATAATTAATGGTAATAGAACGCCGGTACCTGGATATAATGTAGTAACCCGGAGCGGGCAATCAGGTGTTGATATTTTATGTGGTTTCAATACGCGTGATGATAAATTACCCGCGCCTGTACAGGTGTACGATACGAGTATGGTATTTATCGATATGAGCGAGTTTGGTGTAAGGAGCTCAACGTCTGGTGGATTGGCTATATTTGGTAAGAACTCGCAATACAGGCCGACAGAATGGACGTTAAAACTTCCACTTAGTAATGCTGTTTTTAACACCACAATAGATCGTTCAAGTATCGCTATTGCAATGCTTCATGTCAGACATTGTGCTTATTTCTATACCGGCGAAACATGGGGTAGTAAAGGATGGAATAACTCTCCTATACCTGCTCATATTTCTGTCTTCGATCAATTTGGAAATTCTGGTATTATTAGCATTTCAGTAAGTGAAAATAAAGATGAAATAGGGAGATTGATAATCAACGGTGTTTCTGTAGCCAGTTGATGATCGGTTTTGCATGTTTAGGTGCGCTTGAAATATAAATCTCATGTGAAATGATTATTATCAATAAGTGATTTAAACGATGAACAATACATTCTCGTCCCAATCTGGTAACTTTGTCGGTGCGCTGGAAACTCAGGTCGATCCACGTACGGGGCAGTTTATGGTTAATTTCCCATTAGCCAACGTAGTGGGAAATAATCAACTGGGGCCTGAGCTCTCTTTGTCGCTACGTTATTCTCCGTTAAATATGACGGACGCTGGGTTTGGCAGAGGGTTTGGCATTGGTCTGACACAGTTTAATAATCGCAATAACCTCTTGGAACTGAGTGACGGTGAACAATACCGGGTTATGCCTGGCTCAGATATTGTGCGCAACAAGAAGTTAGATAACTTTCGCTTTTCGTATACCAACGGATTTGATGCTGCTGATGGATATACTGTCTTGTGGAAGGAGGGGAAAAAGGAGTTATTAACCATTACTGATGATGGTCAAACGTTCGTGACAACCAGAGTGATTTCGCCCTTGGGACGCACACTGACTTTATTCTGGAATTGGAGTGGACAATATGCCAGGTTGTCCCGTATTGATGATGAGTTCGGAACATTATTACGGGTTGAGTATGGCTATGCTGTCAATATGGTTGTTTGGCCGGGTTCATCCGATGAGTATCAGGTTTTATTTGAGCGGATTAATGATACCTGGCTGAATACACTGCATCGCCAGGTCTCTGGTACGGAAAGCCTGCGCTGGTATTTTGAATACGACTCTGTTGACGGCACGCCAAACCTTTTGCTGACAGGGGTGCGCTATCCTACCGGAATGACGGAAAAAGTGGATTACAGCCTGTTACAGGGTT
>NZ_JAGFPF010000031.1:0-50880 GCF_025962695.1 Candidatus Symbiopectobacterium sp. NZEC135
TCAACGAACTGCTGCCTTGGAGAGTAACGCTACCTGCGGAGTAATCCTGTCAACACGGTTCTCGCTGCACGCTTACTTCCAGGACATGCCAGAAAACGATAAGTTTATCAGTAACTTTCTGGCCAAGTCCAGATTCCAGTTCTTTAAATTGTATTATTATTTTCAAACCAGTCGATCAGTTCACGAGCGCTTTTGCAGTGTGGGTGGCTTGGTTGAGCTATGGTGATTTATAAATCTGTAAAGTGAAAAACAGCAGAGCCTTTCGACTCTGCTATGGAAGGAGACGTCTACTATTGAATATCAAACACGGTTTTTAGCAGGAATGTTTCGAGCGATTCATTGCTACACTCCTGAACGCCAGACACCATTGACCAGGTTAAAATCTGCCGTGCCTGATTGTCGTAAAGATAATAGTAACCATCGCCAATTTCGCACAGTGGAACCGCCTGTAACGGATAATTTTTGCCCTCGCGCAGGGGGACTATTGCACTCAGAATATTCAGGTGGGACGTGACGGGTATGCCGAGCCCATAGAGTTCGGTTGCACCGGAAGCAATCAGACCAAACAGTGCAAGATAGGCTCGGTATTCTGGGGAAAATGCGATTTGTAGCGTCTGTTCCGCTGCGGCAATTTCCTGCTCGCTTGCTGGGCGAGTAATGGCATTGTGCGCTGCAACCTGTTGTTCTACCTGTTTCATGCTCCCTCCTGTTCCTGACGTTGTTTAATCTCTTCGGCTCGGGCTTTCCAATGATCCTCTCGTTCTTTAGCAAAGGAACCGCGATCGATCTCCGATTCTTTTGTGGTGTCGTGAAGTACCGTATTATTGCCGCCTTCCATGTGCTGCTCGTGGGTCAGTTCCGCCAGCGGAGAATCCGATTTCTGCCCGATGTGGTGCAGTTCAATGGGTTTACCGTTCTCATCCAGCGGTGGTTTACCCATCTCCATTCGTTCAAGGTTGGTATTACCCAGTACGTCAATTTGTTCTAGGTCGATGTCGTTATTTACTAGCGCATCTTTACCATTTACGGGCTGACATTCCAGTCCCGCTTCCTGATAGATTGTGGCTTCCTCTTCACTGCCGATGTTGTCGATAACCTCCTTGCTGTAGCCATCTTCTGTAAGCACCTCTTTGGTCTCTTCGGTCAACTCAGTGAGCCCAAGGCGCAGACCACACTGTTCGGTAGCCTGTTTAATGAAAATAGGTTTATCGAGTTCTTTTAGCGAAACATCTCTACTGGGAAGTTCACCCATTCTTTCCATGAGTGTTCCCACCATCTCTTTTTCCAGCTCTTTAATTATAATTGCCTCAATCATGCGACAGCCTCCGAGGTAATGTAATCACGCCATTCGGCATACACAGGCAGAAACTCCTCGCTACGGGTAACCAGATCGCGCATAAAGCATTGTTGTATTGCTACATTGAGCGATTCGGGCAACTCGCCTGCCTGCCGGGTAATCAACCGACGGAACGTTGTGTCGAGGACATCAAACCCTGACGCTTGTCGCACACAGCGTTCAATAGCGGAGGAGTAGCCGAACAGATTAACCACGATGTTCGCCAGTCGGGCAAAATTCTGCTCCTGATGCAGTTCGAGCATTCCCGTTTCTCGGAAAGCAGAAAATAACGATTTTAAGTGGATTTTTTGTGTCGTAGCGAGGTTGCTGCCATCCAATTCAGCCTCTAGCGTCTCAAGTGATATTACCTGTGGGACTGGTACGCGTGGTGACAGTAACCAATTGAGCAAATGTTGGTTGAATTGCTGCGCGTTAGTCGCCATGGATGTGGGAGCATCGTAGTGATACAGCACTTCTTTACCAGCAAATTTATTCACTCGGCAAAGCACGGGTTCAAGCCAGTCATTCTGGTAAACCAGCGCGACCCCTTTTGGAAAACGCGCCAGTTCATCGAGCTGCTCATCGTTCAGCCCTGCGGATTTCCCAGCAATCCGGCGATCGGCTTCATCCGGCAACCGCATGATAATTTTGGTGTTTGTATTACGAATGGCCGAAATATCAACGGCATAAGGGGATTGATCGGCAATGATAAATCCTTCGCCCCAGGTACGCATTTCTGCAATCGCATTGGCGAGCATTTCAACGGATTTTCCGGTAATGTCGTTGCCTTCTCCGCCGCTTGTGCTGCCACGTTTCAGAATGTTGTGAGCTTCTTCTAGTACAGTGACATGTTTTAATGGCTGATTCATACCGGAGTTTGCCGCGCGGTATTCGCTCAGGCGGATCACCAGAATGCCCATGATCAGCGATTTTGTCTCCTGCGCGCCGATACGACTGAGATCGATAATGACTTTACGGTCGAACAACTCCATGCTGTCGATCTCTTCGCCGCAGAATATCTGTCCATTCAGCCCATTGGTCAGCGATTTAACGCGAGTCACCAGCGAACCGGTGTAGTTACTTTTTAGTTCCTGCGAATAGGCCGAATCATCAATCACGGCTTGTAACTGCGTCAGTAGATCGTTAAAGGTCGGGAACAGTGCTGGCGAGAACTGGTTTATAGAGTCGACCATGTTCCAACCGCATTCGCTGTAGCTTTGTAGAATCGCCTCTTTGAGGATAGCTGGCATGGCCGCATACATTGGCCAGCACATAGAAAACACTTCCACTAGGCGATCGATATGTTCCAGAACGTGGGTTTCTGGTGGAAAACGGAACGGGTTAATCCGCAGCAGCTCGCTGTAGCGCGTATTGCTGCCCAGAACACGCACGTCAGGGTGATGACCAAAGATATGTTTATATTCGCCTTTCGCCGGTTCAATGACTAGAAAAGGGATTCCGTGCTGGCCCAGTTGAGAGAGCAACTCATAAATGGTGTTGCTTTTGCCTGCACCAGTCGAACCGGTCACAAAAAGGTGGCTTGCCAGTTGGTTAACATCAAGATTGATGGTCTGTGGCAAGTCGTTCCACAGGTGACGGATCTGGCCTAGACAAATTTGTCGTTCACGCTTTTCCGTTGCGTTGTTGCTGTCCAGACGTTGGACTTTGCGGCCAAACGCCTGAGTTTGCAGAACGGCAACTGTGGAGGTTGAGCGGCGCGGCAGGCTTAACTGAATGGCCATCTCCTTACTGGAAACTAACGTGGCGGGGGTCAGGAAATCAATGTTGATACCGGCTGAAAACATTGGAGTCAAGTGCGGATGCGTCAGTGTTGTCAGCCATTCGAGCACCATTTTTTTTTCGCGTGACTGCCATGTCGTCAGTGCGAAATCCTCGGTGCTAGAGCGGCTACCGCGCATTAACCCAAGAAAAATACTAGCAAGTGATTCAGAGGATGCGGTGCTGTCGCCGATGAAATAGGCTGCAGTCTGCCATCCACCATAGGTGCGAGCTTCGTTCACTCTTTCCAGATGGTGATCCACTTTTTCGAGCAGCTTCTCAACGGTTTTGTCGGTGATGTCAAAGGCAATTTGCCGAGTATTACCTTGAGTTTTATTCAGCGAATGGCTGTCTGTCCGGGTGGTGGTATCTGTCTGGGTCGTCGTGGTCGAGTTAGCATGCGACTGGGTAGCCGTCTGACTACTGGAAACACCGGCTGAACCGCCACTCGTTTGGCTAGCAGAAATGTTACGTTCTAGAACATTGTGTTTCAGCAGACAACCCAAGCTGCGCATTGGCCCCATGGTGTCACCCTGCTGGTATGAGCGCTGGAACTCATCAACAGTACGCGTGAAGGCGTTGCTGGCACCGCTGGTGTAGGTATTACCCCAACTTGAACTTGTTGATGTACCCGCCGTGTCCGAGGTACCTTTGGTTTCCGTCATTCCTAGGCTTTCGCCCAGCGATTGACTCAGTCCCTCACTGATGCTCAGGCCAATACTTTCACTGTCCTGCGCACCGTAAGAGTAATTACGTTTTACAAGCCCAGAAAGCTGGGTAGCAACCTGCTCATAGCCTGTACGGATCACCTCAAGATTCTGCGGAGAGATAGGTTCTGCAAGAATCAGCGCTTGATAGACACGGCTTTCCGCTGCATCAATAAAGTGCTCTAAGCCTTGCATAAAGAGATCATGGTTGTCCGTAGATAACGACGGCACTCCGGTTACGGCAGTGATTGACGCAGAGGGTTCATGCTGCTGAGCCAGTGCACCATCCAGCAGCTCATCCGTTTCGGTTGCGGCCAGAGGGATGAGATGGCTACCCGAAAAATGGCCCTTGAAGGTTTCTTTGAGCAGTTCGCCAGCGCTGTGTCCCAGCGTTTTACCGGCTGTTCCACGCGTACCAATGTACAAATGTGTTTCACGACCGTCAGATTTCAGAAACAGGAAAACGGTATACCCGGCTGCGCCGAGCGCCGTGTAGGCCGCAGTCGTGCTTTCAAGCACCGACTTCTTGTTCTCCTGCACGATACGCTCAATGCGAAAGATCCGAACATCCGTAGCGCGGTTGACCGCAAGCCCCGTCTGGCTGGCGAGATCCTGGAGCGGATAGTGCTTCATTTCTGCCAAATAGCTGCGATTAATTAAGGATCTCGCCGCTTGGAGAGAGACCTCTGCGCGCAGTTCTAACTCCTGCAAACGAGTTGGCGTGATGATTGATTGTGCCATAACGTCATCCTTAAAGTAGTGAAATGACTAGAGCTGCAAGCAGAGCCAACGCGCCACCAGCCAATAATGCAACGCGCAGGAAGCCAGGCTGTACCGACGATGCAGTGGTAGTGGAAGACGACGCGGTACGATAACCTGACTGGTCGTGCTGCTGTGGCCGAGATTGCGGTTGTCTCCGAGTGATAACGATGCGTTCAAACCCTTTAACGCCGCGCTGACGCAGCATGTTACGCACTTCAATCAAATGCTTAAAACGGGATTCTGCAAAGTTAACATTGGTGTAGGAGGTTTGGAGATAATAATACTCCGCATCCCACTGAGTAGGATCAAGTATCATCTTGCCTGCCAGAGCGTTTTCTTCGTAGTCTATGAAGAGGTCCGGCACGCGCTCATGGGTCCAGCGAACGGCTTGGGTGACTTCATCTATTGTCAAACGGTTATCTTCCAGCTCGTTAATCAACGCTGAACGTGCCAGGCTAGTCGTACGGTTAAGTACCATATCTGCCAGGTTATCGCCCGGCGTATAATCGCCAATGCCGTTATTGTTTGTCATTTTTTTGGTTTCCTGTGCGGTAGCTGAAATTCTGACAAAACCCGCTATCCCCTCATTCATGAGATGTTCACGAACATCAATAAGATGGTTAAGGCGTTTTTGTGAAAAATTACGCTGCGCCAGCTTACGCTGATGGGCAAAATAACCTGCGTTCCAGTCGAGTTTGCTCGGCTCGATGGACTCAAGAAGTTCATTCACCTCATAATCATCAAAGACCGTATTGTTCGGTACTGCCAGGAGAAGTTGGCGCAGAGCGTCACTTTCCAGTTCGTTTTCAGCCAAGTGCTGTAGCAGCGTCTGTCGAAAAGCCTGCATTATGTCGTCCATTGAAAGTTCCATCCTCAGATAGCCAGCGTGTTATCAAGCTTTGTTTTGAAATCATTAATCCAGCGCTGCTGCTCTTTTGCTTTGTTAATCGTTTCCTCACGCTTTCCTTTGTCGGTGAGTTGTGTCTGGAGAGCATTGACCAGCGCGTCGAATTTTTCGTTAAATTCACGTTCAATAAAGGCTAGGTAATTCTCTACCAGTTTGTTTTTATCGGTTTCAAATTTTTCAAGAGCACAACTGCGTAAGTCGTTAAATGCACTTTCAACCAGCGTTCTTTTCTGTTTCCAGACATCGTTCATATCTACGTATTTGACATCTCGGTATTCGTAGACAGTACGAGTACTTCCCCAAGAAAAAGGGTTATACCAGCGAGAATTGCTGACTTCTCTCTGCCCGCTGACCACCTGTTTTATTTGAATGTCACGGTCATTAAGGTCGAGATTGAGTGATACCCCCTGAATACTCTCTTTCAGTCCCTGTAGCATAGGGAGAGATAGTTGGCGGGTTTCGTCAAAAATACTCGTAATAAATTTCTTGTACTCATCATTTAGCTCATCTTTTATGTGCTGTTGGCTTGCTTCGAATACGGTTTCAAAATCGCCAATCAGGTCGTTATGTAAGAAAGAAAGCTGGCGTTCTGCATTGCTGAGTTCAATCTGCGCGCGGCTAGCATCCACTTCACCCTGAGAGCTAATGGTGTTACTCAATTCATTCAATATGCCACGGAATTTTGCATCCGACGTGGAGAATGAGCTACCAACGAATTTCGGCAAACCTTTACCTTCGCGGCGCACGCGATCCTTGTACGTTTCAGTGTCCAGCCCTTTCTTACGACGTTCCTGCAGCAAGATGATCTCATCGTTAATCAATGCTAGTTCGCTTTCCTCTCGCTGGAGTTGTTCGGCCAATTGTGTCTCTTTCATCCCGAGACTAATAGCACGGTGCAGAGCGGTATAGGCACGGTTCAGGCGAGTTGGGACATTATATTTATCAATGTATTCATCAATCATCACTTCTACGGCAGGAAGGCCGCTACGTTTCAGAACACCGCTCAAACCACGTTCTTCTAAGCTGCGGCGCACGCGTGAAGTCAGTGGCATATAGGACGGGAAATCCATCATCGGCTCTTCAACAAACAGCTCTGTCAGAGTGTGTAAATCTCCTCGCTCTTTCTTGGTCAGGCTGTCGGGATGTTTGCGCAGTAGGCGGGTTAGATGGGCTGAGACCGGATAAACCTGCGGATTGCGGATACCATTGGCTTCCAGGTATTCAGTTACACGCCCCAGAGCAGCCCCCACATCTTCCCCACTTTCTGGATCGAAGGCATCCATTTTGTTGACCACAAAAATAAAGCGATCTTTGCTCTGCTTACCACCTTTTTGCATGGTTTCAGCCACTAGGCTCAGCAAGTTTCTATCGTCATTCGTACCCAGTTGCGTTCCGTTTAGAACATACAAAATCAGAGGATTACGGCGCGAATCTTTAATAAAACTCATAGTTTTAAGTTCGTGGCCTGCATCCTGGCTGTTATTTGGCCCTGGAGTATCGGTTAACACCAGACGTACATGGTCGCGTGGCTGCATCGCAACAATATTGCCGCATAGCTCTATCTCCTGCGTACCTTCCATGCTATTCCATATTTTAAGCGTCTCGATAGAAACATCTGGATGAGACTCTTGCTCTCCCTCAACTGAGAAGCGGCGAGCTAAGAAGCGGCTTCCGGTGGTTTTATCATCAATAATCTGTGCGATTGTCGCCGTTGTTGCTTCGTTGGCAGCAGGGAGCAAATCCTGCCCCAGCATGGCGTTAATTAGCGTGGATTTTCCGGAAGACATGGTTGCGACAACATAGACGTTAAAGTCGTTGTTAAACGCCTCGTGAAAATCGTTGCGCACCTGTTCATTATCTTCTATGTACTTGCTGAACTGATCATTTTTCTTTGCCTCTGCCATCAGAGCATTGATTTCGTCCAGACGATCTTCCGTTGCCCGCACCGGTTCCCAGCGTAAAGCAATTATCATGCCATTTGTACGGGCATGCTCGGCTGCGCCCTGCACATCGATATAATCAGATTCCACCCCTTTAAATGTCACGTCGAACTGCGTTTCGCCATTGAGTAGAGCCTGAATTTCGTTAAACAGAGACTCAACCCACAACTGCAGACGTGCCTCTTTATAGTCCGATAATTTGCAGCCAGGGGCGGGTTCGGTTCCATTAATCAGAAAAACTGATTCCACAGTAAATGGGTTGTGTTCTATATAAATGCTATTCATAGTTATCCGTGAGATTAATTATGTTGTGATATATAAAGCTCAAGGGTACGAATACCGCTATAAGCGATGAATTGATTGAGTTCTGTTTTATTAAAAATGCCAAATTCCGCATGTTCAGATTTAGTTCTTTTTAACTCGGCGTAGATCTGACGCTTAATCACAGAGGGAATGTTTGAGGCGAGATTAAACAAATATTTATTCTGATGAAAACGCTGTAATTCCGTCTGCAAACGCCTGTGCTGAGTACGGGTTACAGGCTTTCTATTAAGGATTTTTCGGGCAATTAATGACATCTGCATCATAGCTGGAATAATAATTGGCTGCCGGAAACCAATACGTTCAAGATAATCACGAGATTTATTCAAAAATAGCTCTATAGATTCACCATGCTCTTCGTCCAATTCGTCGACTTTGTTAAGGATAAAAATAATAGAATCGTTGGTCGTCAGATTCACATTCTGTTTGATTTCCTGCAATAGACACTCATCATCACGAGTTGCAAGTTGGGTTGCGTTGAGTACATAGACTAGAAGTTTTTTGCCTGGTAGTGCGAGAGCGGTATTCAACAGTATTTTATGGCTCATATCCTGGCTGTTATTTGGACCTGGGGTATCGTAGATAGCTAGGGGACGTACAGTTTTGCGCAATCCCGCAATGCGGCAGCCAAGGTTGATGCTGCTAACCGCCTGATGATCGTTCCATTGACGCAATAGTTCACTGTATACGTTATCCGACTGCGCGTGAAGCTCTCCATGGACGGTATAACTTGCACCCTCAACCCGCTGGCGTAAATTACGATTAGGGATAATGCGGGTGAGCGTTGCAGTTGCAGCCTCGTTTGCTGAAAACAACAGATCATCTCCAAGAAGAGCATTAATCAGTGATGTTTTTCCCGCACTCATGGTTGCAGTAACAATGACGCTACAGTGTTGAGAGGCTGAAAAAGCTTTTACTGGCGATTTTGCTCTGTTGCGTTTTATTCCTGCCATTGACTATCCTTGTATTCCTAAATAATGACGCATAGTGGTTTCTAGTTCTTGTCGTAAACTTTCTGGCGAAACGATCCTCACGTGGGGCAGCCAATATTGCACGATAGGTAAAACTTCGTTTTTATGTGAAATACGAGCGGAGATAATTAATCCTCCATCAGTCAGTTCTTTTTCTACTACTTGGCCGATGACTAAATCTCGGCGCTGAAAATATTCTGCAACCTCAGGTGAAACTTTTATGACAACTTCGAATTTAAGCTCATTACTCCAGACGCTTTCTTCATTTTTCAAATCATTGAGTAGGATGCTGGATCGTTTAAAAATATCAAATGTGCAGTGTAGGGCTGAAATTTTGCTAAGGGTGAATTTCTTCATTTTCCCATTATGATTTGCTGCAAGATACCAGATGCCGCTATGGTTAATTAACTGATATGGTTCAACATGGTAGGTGTGGTGCTCTGCTCGTTTAAAGTAGCTAAAGTCAATGCGGCGACATTCACTAATTGCTTGCTGCAAACGTGTGAAATTCTCTGTTTGCTGTGCATTTTTAATATAACGATGTCCCATCACTAGGATGTTTTGCTCAGGTGTTGGATAAAAGACTGATTGTAGTATCTTCTTATCTAGTGCTGGAAATAATTCTTTAACACCAGCAACCTCAGCGAAAGTATCAATACTGGAGGCATCAAATTTACCTAGGTACTCGACACGTAAACTATAACTGTTCTTAACGGTATCTTTTTCGACGCCAGCGATAGCAAGGCGATCTTCAATGTCACGGCGAATAGTACGTGGATGAACCCCATATTCTTCTGCCAACCCGTTCAGCGTTAAAGTTTCACCGCGGTTAAATCGTAATAAGATGTCGGCCAGACGCGATGCCAACAGAAGGTTCTTCTTGCCCATCACTTTTTCCTTGTGTGCTCTTATATTACCGAGCTTACCCCTTGCCGTTGACAGGTTATGTCATCAGTGAATAAAAAGTATTGATATGTTCAAGTTTCACAGGGATAGGATTTGGTATCGGCATAAAAATAAAAAACTTGAGGATGTTAAGATCTCCCCTGTTTTGTGCAATCGTATACTTACTCCTGACCGGTACACGTCTTACCCCTTACCAGATAGTTTAGAGACCCATATTACAATAAATTTCAGATAGATATTATCCCCATGCACACCCCAATCTGTGGCGGTTTGCAATAGCCGCCACGCCGTTCTGTCTGTCTGAGAAATCTTTATGCCCAACCACGAGAATCTGCGAGAGATACAGGCGTCGCTGTCAGTATTGCCGGATAACCTGCACCAGCGAGTCATTGACCACATTGAACAACTGATCCAATACGAACCCGTCATCGGCATTATGGGGAAAACCGGTGTAGGTAAATCCACCCTGTGTAATGCATTGTTTCAGGGGAAAGTGTCCCCGGTCAGTGATAACTGCGCCTGCACCCGGCAAGCTCTTACGTTCCGGTTGTCATCGGGGCAACGCAGCATTCTGTTTGTCGATTTACCCGGTGTCGGTGAGAGTGAGGATAGGGATCGTGACTATGCTGCACTCTACCAGCACTGGCTGCCGCGCGTTGATATTGTGCTCTGGTTGCTTAAAGCCGATGACCGAGCGCTTTCCATTGACCAGCATATCTATCGCACCGTTATCGGTGAGCGCTATCGTGACAAGGTACTGTTCGTCCTGAATCAGGTGGATAAGCTGGAGCCCAGTCACGAATGGGACTGGGACACACAGCAACCCTCACTCAATCAGTCAGGCAATATTTATGCCCGTCGTGTCGCAGTGCGTTCCACCTTCTTTCCGACCCATCCGGTCTGCGCCGTGTCGGTAAAAACCGGCTGGGGCATGGCAGCAATGGTGGAGACGCTGTTTCAGTGTTTACAGCCTAAGGCCAGTAGTCCGCTGTCGGTTCGGCTACAGCCCAACTGGCGGTCAGTGGCTATTGAGAGTCGGGCTCGGGATGATTTTGCCCAGTCGGTTGGCGACATACTTGATAGCGTGATTGCGTTACCTGCCGTCCCAGCACCGCTAAAAATGCTTATCGGCGGCCTCAAACAAACGGTGGTGTCACTCGCCCGTTCCTTGTGGTCCTTGCTGTTCTAAGCAACACCTAACCTTTTCATCCCATCTGGCCCTGTCGCTTTTGCGGCAGGGTTTTTATTTATTCTTTTTCTGAGGACATTCCTATGGTTCGTTTAGCTTCCCGCTTTGGTGCTGCCAATGTTATCCGTCGTGACCGACCGTTAACACACGATGAATTGTTCCGCGTGGTCCCCAGCGTGTTTAGTGAGGACAAGCACGCGTCGCGCAGTGAACGTTACACCTGTATCCCGACCATCACCCTGCTGGATAGCCTCCAGCGTGAAGGGTTCCAGCCCTTCTTTGCCTGCCAGACTCGCGTCAGGGATATCGGTAAACGCGAGCACACCAAACATATGCTACGCCTGCGCCGGGAAGGACAAATCACCGGCCAACAGGTGCCGGAGATTATTCTGCTGAACAGTCATGACGGCTCAAGCTCGTATCAGATGTTGCCGGGGCTGTTTCGCAGTGTGTGTCAGAACGGCCTGATTTGTGGTGAATCATTGGGTGAGGTTCGGGTGCCACACAAAGGCGATGTGGTTGGGCGGGTGATTGAAGGGGCTTATGAAGTACTGGACACCTTTGAGCGTATCGATGAGAAGCGGGATGCCATGCAGTCACTGTTGTTGCCGCCACCGGCTCAGGTTGCGCTGGCAAAGGCGGCGCTGACCTACCGCTTTGGCGAAGACCACCAGCCGGTCACAGCAGCGCAGATACTGGCTCCACGCCGCTGGCAGGATGAATCCAACGACCTGTGGACCACCTATCAACGGGTACAGGAGAACCTGATAAAAGGCGGGCTGACGGGTCGCTCCGTGCAGGGAAAGCAGGCCCGGACACGAGCCGTCAAAGGGATTGATGGCGATATCAAACTCAACCGAGCGCTGTGGGTGATGGCGGAAACCATGCTGGCTCATCAACAAGGGCGTCTTTCAGTATGATAAACATTAACAGGGATTACCACTACGGACACATCCTGTCCGCATAAATCCTCGGGATAAAACAAGAAAACGCAATTTTATCCAGCCAACCCGCGTTACACCTGCCTTACCTCTGAAATAAAAATATTTTTCATAGTGTCCATACCCTGACCCTCCCCCTCGTTAAAGTATTCATATCTATTTTTAGTCAGTTAACTTTGTACGGAGATGAAATCATGCCTAAGGCAGAGCGTCGTTATGATCGTCTGGCTATCAGGTTGTCGTTGATCATCAGCCGTCTGTTGGCCGGAGAGACGTTAAATGTTAGTAAACTGGCCGCTGAATTTGGCGTGTCGGTACGTACTCTGCGCCGGGATTTCCGTGAACGTCTGATGTATCTGGATTTGGAATATAACAACGGAAATTGCCGACTGCTCACAGGGCATAACATTGTGCATCCTGATCAGGTAGCACTTACATTTGCCCGTCAATCCGGTGTCGCTGGTATGTTCCCAGACCTTGATAGTCGCCTGGTAAACATCCTGCTGGCTGGCAGTGATGATGCACCATGCCTTATCTGGCATGGTGTCACGAATACAGCTACGTCACTGTCTGGTTCCTTCTATCGACTTGCTACCGCCATTACGGAGAAACAACGCGTATGCCTTTTGGCTGATGGTAATCGCTGTGAGAGGTTAGCCCCTTATCGCCTGATTCTATTGGCTGGATGCTGGTATTTGACAGGAGAATATCAGGGGCGCATCGCAGTTTTTCCGCTAACGGATATACATGCTGTCACCTTCTCGAAAGAAACCTATACACGCAGTGAGGTGATTTATCGACTTACGGCAACCCCGAGTTTCATCACTGCACTGCCACACTTTCGTTTTATCCGCGAAGTGATGTCAGCATTCGCTACTGTCTCAGCACCTGTAGCAGAAATTATCTGCCAGGGAAATGAAAGCTGAGACGATTCAATAATTACTAACGCGTTAACCAATAATTAAGCACAAAGGAGAAGATTATGGGATTTTGGGATGCAGCGGGAAAATTAGCCAAAGAGGTAGCAAAAGATACATTAGATAATGTTCGTGAGATGAAAGAAACCCACGAAAAATTGGATGGAAAAAACAGTGCTGAGCTAAAGAAAATAATGAATGATGATGGTTTCTTTAGTAGTGCAACTGACATGGAAAAACGGCTGGCAAGAAAAATCCTCCGGGATCGTGGCGACATTTAATTATTTCAATAGGGCTGATATTTCAGCTCTATTTAAGTTTAAGGAAACACGATGAATATCTATATCAGAAATACCATCTGGGCTACGGTATCTCTTCCACTACTGAATACTGTTGTCTGCGCTACTACCGGTGCAAAAACAGCAAGCGAAGCATTACAATGTAAAATAATCAGTGTCGGAAACCAAATCCAAAATACATGTCCCTATCCTTCAGAACTCTACAGCAGCGATCCCCAGTATAAAAAGGATATCGACGCCAGCATGGACGCGGTAGGCCTGAAGAATCTGATGGAGGATAACACACCGTTAGATGGCCCAGAAAGTCCATTATCCCCCATTGAAATAGCAGGTAAAGTTTGGTTGAAGGGATCAATGTGTGAAGCACATAATTGTGGTGGGCATTATCTCAATTTTCTTTATCAACCAACTGATCATCGTGTTTTAGGGTATTACTTTGGTGAAAGGAAAGGGTTCATCGGTGAGCCCGGAGAAGAGGAAAAGAAAATATTGTTTGCGGATGAAATTGAGAAAAATGAAACCGCGAAGCGTATTGCGGAAGCGAATAAGTCTGTTGCTAATAACAATCCAGATGCTCCACCACCTAATACTATCTGGGAATTTACCAATAAAAATGGACAAACACTCTGGCAAGCCTGTGGTGGCTCAAACAGCACATGCGTACTGATTGCTAGTGCAAAATTTCATGTTGCTGTGTTTAACCGAGTATCGAAGAGTGCTTGCGCTTTTGGTGATTTGTATATTGTAAATCGTGGTGATATTCAGTCTTGGCAACAGTATGATACTGGGATCTGTAGCCCTAATGCCTATATTACGCAAAGCAAAACTTATGGTCTTCCTAACGTTGATATTGGGATTAATGGCGTACTAGTTAAACGCTATCCAATCGGTGCGTGGTCCTTTAATAAGGAAAAACACGATCCTGTCTGGCTTAGAAACCGAAAGTATGGTGAAAATAACTCTTTTAGCAATCCAGATAAGTAACGTAAGAAAAAGGAATTAGCGTTAAATAATCAACGTGCTATATAGTAAATATATTTATTCATCTATAAATCATATTAAGTGATATATCAATCTGTTTTAATGACTATTTATTAAATACGTATATCTTCTTTTACTCAGGCCCCAGTTACTCAAGCAACTGGGGCCTTTATCTTTGATAAGGAAATGCATGAAATGCAGCATACAAAATGCTCTTCAATAGTACTCGCCCGAGAGCAACGCATCATCCAGATGGCGCTGTGCCTGCTGGAAAAACGGGTGCGTAAAAACGCACGCCAGTTCAAAACGTCTGAGGACACCAAAAGCTGGTTAATGCTGGAACTCAGTAGCCTGGTGTAGTAGCCCCCATTTAAACCGGACACTTCATCAATAAGACATAGGCATAGACCTATGTTTAAGGAGTGTCTTGTGCAAAGAATCGAAGTGATCACTGGCGAGCAGAAGCGACGCCGTTATACTGCCGAAGAAAAGTCCCGTTTTGTTGCGCTGTCCATACAACCCGGCTATTCCGTTTCTCTGGTTGCCCGGCAATATGGCATTACACCCAGTCTGCTTTTTAAATGGAAACGACTTATGAACGAAGGTGGCCAATCTGCGATCGCTGCTGGCGATGACGTTGTTAGTGTTGCTGAAGTTAAGGCACTGGAAAAAAAGGTAAAACAGCTTGAGCAGATGCTGGGACGTAAAACAATGGAAGCCGAAATCCTCCGCGATGCGCTGGAGATAGCGCAGTCAAAAAAGTTGATATCGCGCATGCCATTGCTGCCACCGGACGATATCCCCTAATCCGGATAACACGGGTACTGCAGGTATCACGATCTAATCTTTATGAACGCCTGAGTGGGCAGCGGATGCCCCGTATGGCGCGTTACAGCAAAGAAGCGGATGAGGAATTATTGCCATCAATCAGACAGATATGCAGCCAGCGCTCGACAAATGGCTATCGCAGGGTCACCGCACATCTGAATCGCAGGTTAAAGGAAGACGGTCGCCGGGTAAATCCAAAGCGGATATACCGGATCATGAAACACCATAACCTGCTGCTGGCAAAATCGGGGCATGAGAAAAAACACCGCAACCCTACCGGTAATGTGATCACACTGAAACCGGATACCCGGTGGTGCTCTGACGGCTTTGAAATCCGCTGCTGGAACCGTGAAGTAGTACGAGTGGTGTTCAGCCTGGACTGCTGTGACCGAGAGGTTATCGGCTGGAGTGCCACCACAGGGGGTATCAGCAGTGTAATGGTACAGGATCTGCTGACAGAAAGTCTGGAGAAGCGGTTCGGTAACGCACTGATGGTCCCACATGCAGTAGAATGGCTGACTGATAACGGCAGTTGCTACATAGCCGATGCCACGCGTAAGTTCGCCAGTTCACTGGGGTTCATCGTGTGTACAACCCCAGTACGTAGCCCGGAAAGCAACGGCATGGCAGAGTCGTTCGTCAAGACGTTCAAGCGGGATTACGTCTACGTAAATGACCTGCCGGATGCAGTATCAGTGATGGAAAAAATGGCAGAATGGATGGAGGACTATAATAACCTGCATCCGCACAAGGGGCTGAACATGAAATCCCCACGCGAATATCGCGATGCCATGTTAGCTGTTAATTAGCCGTGTCCGTTTTAGTAGGGGCAACTCCACCTGGAGCGTGAAGTCTTTATGGTGCTGTATCTGGATAACCAACACCGTCTGATAGAAAAGGAAGTTATCGCGCTAGGCGGTATCAACAGTACCGAAGTGCATCCACGTGAAATCCTCAAAGCCTCACTACGTCACAACGCAGCCGCCGTGATACTGGCACACAATCATCCCTCCGGCTGGGCAGAGCCCAGTCAGGCCGATCGCCATATCACCGACACACTGCAAAATTCCCTCTCACCGCTTGATATCAGAGTACTTGATCACCTGGTTATTGGCGGCGCGGAAGTGGTGTCGTTCGCTGAACGTGGTTGGCTGTGATGACCACATTTACCGCCGTGTTTTTATAAGGAAGCTATCATGCCATCGTCTGATACCCCGGAATGGGGACTAAAACGTGCCGTTACTCCACAGTTCGGAGCTAGGCTGGTGCAGGAAGGTCACTATCTTCATTATCTGGCAGACCGGGCCAGCGTTGTCGGTACGTTTAGCGAAACGGAAGCCCGTAATCTGGAACAGAGTTTTCCTGAGATGATTAAGCAGTTGGAACAAAAACTGCGCTTGGGTGAGTTGAATCCTCGCCAGCAGGGCTGCATTACGCTGCATTGCAATGAATGGACCTGTGAAGCCGATACGTTAGGCAGTTTTGGCTATGTGTATATTGTTATTTATCTGACCTCTGCTGTAACACACTGATCCGTTGTTTTTCTCCCCGTCTTTGGCAATTCCCTGATTTTATCGACTTAACCTGAAGAGAGTATTTCCATGCAAAGACCACCTGCAATCCCGCCACGGGAGGATAACCCCTGTCCGTCACCTGTAACCGTCTGGCAGCAACTACTTACCTACCTGCTGGAAAAGCACTACGGCCTGACGCTGAACGACACACCGTTCTGTGAAGAAAACGTCATTCAGGAGCATATCGATGCTGGCGTCACGCTGGTCAATGCGGTGAATTTTCTGGTAGAGCGCTACGAACTGGTGCGTATCGATCGCAACGGCTTTAACTGGCAGGAGCAATCACCGTTTCTCACGACTGTCGATATCCTTCGCGCCAGACGTGCAACGGGCTTACTTAAGGCATAAAAATCCCGAGCTGTTTTCCAGTAACACCACACTAAACCTATTTATCTCTCTCCCCGATGCATAATGCGCCAGCCCTTACCGGCTGGCGCATTTGCTTTTATGTATGGACCACAAACTATGCAAACTGAATCCGAGGTTTTGACCGAACACACCGAGCTGATCTGCTCGACCAATATCGAACGTATCGTTACCGGACGTGATACCGCGCTGCAACAGATAGAACAGCTCCTCAACCAGCTACGGGCGATCTCAACACTAACAGCGACTATTGGTGGCGGCACCGCTGAAGACTGGGCGTTAAAGCAAGGGCATCGCTACGATTGCTGGCTAACAGAAACGCCTGACAAGGCGATGCCCGCCATCATCCGCACGTTGGATCGCAATATCTGGCGCGACCTGATGCTGAAATCCGGCATGTTGTCGCTGATGGATGCCGAAGCGCGTAGTCAGTGGCACAAGAATCTGGATGAGGGTGAGCTACCGGCTATCAGCGAAGCCAATATCCTCAGCACCTTTGAGCAACTTCACCAGAGTAAGCTGGAAGTATTCGAGCGTGGGGTCATCAACGTATTCAAAGGGCTATCGTGGGATTACAAAACCAATCACCCTTGCTACTTCGGTAACAAAATCATTATCAGCAATCTGGTGACCTACAACCGTTGGGGGTTTGGCCTGAACTGGGGCTGGCGACGCGATCAACTGGCCGATCTAGAGCGTATGTTCTATCTGCTGGATGGTAAACCGATCCCCGATAACCGGGGTGATGTCACCATTCGACTGATGGACCATATCCGCGATAATCCTCACAAGCAGGAATACGAGGATGAGTTCTTTAGTGTGCGTTATTTTCAGAAAGGCACTGGGCATCTCACCTTTAAACGTCCTGACTTGATCGAGCGGATGAACGACATTATTGCCAAGCATTATCCAGGGATGTTGGCAGCGAGGTAGGTAGTCACTTGCAAACTCACATACCCTTATATAAAAATACTGGGCCTCAGTGATTGCTATTTCCGCTATTAATAGCAGGAATAGCATCATAGCAAGGGGAGCAGAGTGATTAGCCACTAGAGTTTGAGGAAAAAACCAGATGAGATTCCTAGACCTAAGCCACGATCGATTTCGCAATATAGGCGTCATTCATCTATAAAGAGTGTTGATCTGAGTTGACAGAATTTACTTACATACGCCGTTACATAATGTTTTAGGACACAACGCAAGCAACCTAGAATATACGTAACTCATTGATTTTATGGTGCCGATAATAGGAGTCGAACCTACGACCTTCGCATTACGAATGCGCTGCTCTACCAACTGAGCTATATCGGCCCTGAGACACGTCAGTGAGCACTGACGGTGGACTACGGGGTGACAAAGTAGTGAAATCACCGCAGCAAGTCAATAGTTTTACCGTCCGTTTGCTGGTTTTGTAAACGACCGAAGGAATAACAGGATTCTCTCATTATTTTCACTGCTAATAATGGAGAATCCTATAACTTTCAGACTTAAGGCAGCGGTCAGGCGCGAATTAAGTCTTCGCCGTAACCAATCCACTTGTAGGTGGTCAACGCTTCCAATCCCATCGGGCCACGCGCGTGCAGTTTCTGTGTGCTTACCGCCACTTCGGCGCCCAAACCAAACTGTCCGCCATCGGTAAAGCGGGTGCTGGCATTGACATACACCGCCGAAGAATCCACCTCGCGCACAAAGCGTTCCGCATTGCTGATGGAGCGCGTCAAAATGGCATCGGAGTGCTGCGTGCCGTGTTCACGGATATGCGCAATGGCGGCATCCATGTTGTCCACCAGTGCCACATTGAGGTCGTTAGACAGCCATTCGTCATCGTAATCCTTGGCTTCCACCGCAACCACGTTGGCAGGCCCGCTTTGCAGCGTGCTCAAAGCTTCCGGGCTGGCGTGCAGCGTCACCCCTGCTTGTGCCATTTTCTCGCTCAGTGCAGGCAGGAACTGAGCAGCAATGGCGCGGTGAATCAGTAGCGTTTCCAGGCTGTTGCACGCGCTCGGGCGTTGTACCTTGGCGCTTTCAATCACGGTCAACGCTTTAGCAAAATCAATACTCTCATCGGCAAAAATATGGCACACGCCAATTCCACCCGTGATCACCGGAATGGTCGATTGTTCGCGACAAAGTTTATGCAGCCCGGCACCACCGCGTGGGATCAACATATCCACGTAGCGATCCAGTTTAAGCAGTTGGTTGACCAGCTCTCTGTCCGGGCTTTCAATCGCCTGAACTGCAGCAGCGGGCAGCCCACTTTGTGCCAATGCGCGTTGAATCACGCTCACGGTAGCCGCATTGGTGCGATACGTCTCTTTGCCACCGCGCAAAATCACTGCGTTACCGGTTTTCAGGCACAGGCTGGCGACGTCCACCGTCACATTCGGACGCGCTTCATAGATAACCCCCACCACGCCCAACGGCACGCGACGGCGCTCCAGTTTCAATCCATTATCCAGCAGGCGGCCATCAATCACCTCACCTACCGGATCATTCAGGCGGCAGACCTGACGCACATCGTCAGCGATGGCGCTCAACCGCTGTGGCGTGAGCAGCAACCTATCTTGTAACGCGGCGCTCATGCCGTTTTGCCGTGCATCCGCCAGATCCAGCGCGTTAGCGGCCAGGATCTCTGCACTTTCCGCTTCCAGCAGGTCAGCAATCACGTTCAGCGCCTGGTTCTTCTGCACCGTACTCAGCACCGACAGGTGATAGGAGGCTTGTTTAGCCGCTTTGCCCATTTTTTCCAGCATGGCGTGCTCCTTAATTGATAATCATGTCGTCGCGATGAACGGCCACCGGGCCATACTCATACCCGAGGATATCGGCAATCTGCTGCGAGTGGTGCCCAGCGATCATGCGTAGCGCATCACTGTTGTAACGGGTTACTGCATGCGCCAAATCGCGTCCAGAAAGGGTACACACACGGATGACCTCACCGCGAGAAAAGTTGCCCTTCACCTCGCGAATGCCTTTTGGCAACAGCGAGCTGCCACGTTCAACGATCGCGGAAAGCGCACCGTCATCGATGGTGATTTCACCCGCTGGCGGTGCGCCGAAGATCCAGTGTTTGCGGCTTTCGAGCGGCGCTTCCACGGCGTGAAAACGGGTACCGACCGACACGTTGCCAATCACATCACCAATCACATCGGCGCGGTTACCCGCCGCAATGATCACATCAATCCCGGCGCGGCAAGCCACGTCGGCGGCCTGCAATTTGGTCGACATCCCACCGGTGCCAAGGCCGGAAACGCTGCCACCGGCAATCAGGCGCAGTTCATCGGTAATGCCTTCCACTTCCCGGATCAATTCCGCCTCCGGGTTGGAGCGCGGATCGGCGGTAAACAGGCCAGCCTGATCGGTCAGCAACAGCAGCTTGTCCGCATCTGCCAATATCGCCGCGAGCGCTGACAGGTTGTCGTTATCGCCAACTTTGATTTCAGCCGTCGCTACCGCATCGTTCTCGTTAATCACCGGAACAATACGGTTGTCCAACAATGCACGCAGCGTGTCGCGGGCGTTGAGGAAACGTTCTCTGTCTTCCAGATCCGCGCGCGTCAGCAACATCTGACCAATATGGATACCGTAAATAGAAAACAGTTGTTCCCACAGTTGAATCAAACGGCTCTGCCCGACTGCAGCCAACAGTTGTTTGGTGGCGATGGTGGCAGGCAATTCAGGATAACCCAAATGCTCGCGCCCGGCGGCAATCGCCCCAGACGTCACAATCACAATACGGTGTCCGGCCGCGTGCTGCTGCGCACACTGGCGAACCAATTCAACAATATGGGCACGGTTCAAGCGGCGCGATCCACCGGTCAACACGCTGGTACCCAATTTCACAACCAAAGTCTGGCTGCCACTCATGATTAATCTGCCGTTAATGTTGGTCAAAACACGAAATAGTGAAAACGTTGCCACAGAGCACGTTCATAATGGCAACAGAGATTACGCGAATCTGCCCCGCTCTCGCAAACGGTAACGCGGCGCAGACTCAAAAGAGAGGCTTCACGGTCGCTCGGTGAGCGTCAAGGCGGGTTCCAAAGAGTGTAATAGCTTTTCCAGACGCGTATGAAACTGCTGTTGCGTCTCCTGTACTTTGGTCAGCACTTCGGTATCCTTAATTTTCTCTTCTTGCCAACGGCCCGTTTTATCGTACAAGCCAGTATGGTAGGAATAAACGAGTGTCTGTTCCTGGGCTTCCAACTGGAGCCACCATCCCCAGAATTCCCGTTTTTCCGGCACAGGTTTCACACTAACGCATACCGCCAGGCAATCAAAGAAAAAACGCTCGTTGCCGCACTGATTCTCGCGTAGATAGGGCCCCAATGAGGCAAAACTTTTCATGAGCCGGGCTTTCGGGTGTCCACTCGGTAATGTCATCGGTTTACTCCTCAGGTTGAAGCTTCTTTTTTAACAGATGGCAACAATAAATTAAACCGCTATACCCGTCATATGTTCAGGTTATTCTTTCTTTGTGAGTCCGATGATTAGGCATTCAGCGTCCCCTTTAGCCAATCGCTGATATGGCCCAATGCCTGATGAAAATTACGGTATATCGGCGCCGACTTGATGGGCAACAATTTACCGTTGGTGGACGAATTGACGATCAGGCTCGCTTCTTCTTTCGGGCACAGCAGGTCATTATCCCAATACCCCGCCAACATCGGCGTCGGGCAACGGTGGCCCAGTAGCCCCTGCGTTTTTAGCGAGTAGCGGCCCAGTTCCGTTTTTAGCGCCGCATCGGTGGCATTCGCCATGCCAAGACGACTGGCCAGCACATCCATATACATATCCGGCACCTGATGTTGGCGCAGGGTATCACACAACAAATGGTGCACGATGGGGCCAAGCGTTGCGACACCGCGCAAACGGCCCGGTTCCAGATAGGCCAACCGCACCGCGATATTGGCACCGAAACGGAAACCAAAGGCACCCACGCGGCAGTGATCGACCCAGGGAATATCAGGCAGCGCACGCAATACTTGTCGGTGCAGAAAACTGCTGTCTTCACTGAGCTTCCAGCGCGATGAAAAGCCTACCGACGGCACATCAATGGTCAACATAGCCATGCCCGCGGGTGCCAGGTAGTCACGGAACAGGCGATAATAGTCGCTTTGCAGCATATCGAGCGTGCCGCACATCAGCACGGTCGGGAACGGTGCTGAGCCCTGCTCAGGCAAGTGCAAAAAGCCGCGCAGGCTGCCGCCGCCTTCAATGGGAAAATCCAGCGCTTTTAACTGGTACGGCAAGTAGTTAGCCGCTTCTTCATAGGCACGGTTAGCCAGCGTTTGTGCTTGCTCCGCCAGTTCGTCCCCTTTGATATAGGGATAAGCCGCAATGCTGTAGAGATTGGCCGCATTCAGCCAATAGTGACCATCGTGCTGGGTCTCTTCGCTTTCCATCGCTTTGGATTGCCAGGCGGCACCCTGCTTGGCCCACTCATAAATCCAGTTGCCGCTGCGGTAGCCCACCACGGTATCCAGAAAATGTTCATTGCTGCGTTGCGCGGTACTGACCGTAATCCGTGCCAGCACTTCTTCGATTTCACGCGGATCGACACCGCGCCAGATCCACATCAGGCGGTTCAGCGTGCGATACCAGTGTTTTGAATAGCGTCCTTCCAGCGCGGAATGACGCTCAACGTCTTCATGGTGGCGAGCGCGCCTGACCAGCGTTGATGTCTCTTGATGTTTGAACGAGGGTTTAAACAGTGTCTCAGAGAGATTGGCTTGAACCACGGCAGTCTCCTAGATACGGCATGATTGAGAACACGAAAACGCACGGCTGATGCGCATCGAAATGAACGTGCTACACAGGCTTCTTGGAGCCTTTAAAAAAAAATTGCCCGGCACAAAGCCGGGCAATTAACATAACATTAGTTAGCGTCTGAACGCTATGCCGGAAGGCGATTACCGCCCAGCCTGTTACCGTCCAACCAAAGGCGGAACAAACACCACGCCCATGTCCCACGGTTGCTCAATCCAGGTGTCCTGCGGGATATCAACCACGTAGTCATCAACCAGCGGACGTCCGGCTGGCTTGGCGAAGATGGTGATAAAATGCGCTTTCGGATACATATCGCGAATCGCTTTCGCCGTTCCCCCGGTATCCACCAGATCGTCGATCACGATAAACCCTTCACCGTCTCCCTCGGCACGTTTCAGGACAGTCAGCTCACGCTGGTTGTCGTGGTCATAGCTGGAGATACACACGGTATCCACATGACGGATGCCTAATTCACGCGCCAGCAGTGCACCGGGAACCAACCCGCCACGGCTAACGGCAATAATGCCTTTCCATTGTTCGGCTGGCAGCAGACGCTGGGCCAGTTTACGGGCATGAATTTGCAACATATCCCAGGTGACGACGTACTTTTCGCTCATAAAAATCTGTCCTGACCAACGTTAAATTGGCTTAATTCGAGTCTGAGGGGGGAAAAAGGTTGCGCGAGATTATAGATAGCCGCCAGCATAAAAACCAGTATTTATCCACGCAATCGCTGCATACCTCTTGCTTTTGCCCTCACATTGCCGGGTAAAGACACCCTAGCACAAAGCGAAAAATAACGTTCATACCGGTTACTTAGCGCAAAGTATCGATGCAATATTCTTATTTTTACATTTTTTAAAGCACAAAATATCACAACCTTCGGCAATACAAATTGAAGATGCATCAAAACAGAAGGAAAGTGATATTCTGTCACTGACGTGCCGATTGCGGCGGCACACCCCGAAACGTTTAACTTGCAGGCCTTACGCACCTGATGCGCAGACGGGTCTGCTAACGAGGAGACGCTAATCGTGTCTGAACTGTCTCAACTTGCTCCCCAGCCTTTGTGGGATATTTTTGCCACCATCTGTTCCATTCCCCATCCTTCTTACCATGAAGAGGCATTGGCACAGCACATTTTAGCCTGGGCCGAAGGGCGTAATATTCACGCCGAGCGCGATGCCGTGGGGAATATCCTGCTGCGTAAAGCCGCAACGCCGGGGCTGGAAAACCGCAAAGCGGTGGTATTGCAGGCGCACTTGGATATGGTGCCGCAGAAAAACAATGACACCGTACACGATTTTACCACTGATCCTATCCAACCTTATGTGGATGGCGACTGGGTCAAAGCACGCGGTACTACGCTGGGTGCCGATAACGGGATTGGCATGGCCTCGGCGCTGGCGGTGCTGGCTGACGATCGCGTGAAACACGGTCCGCTGGAAGTGCTGCTGACCATGACGGAAGAATCCGGTATGGATGGCGCTTTCGGCTTGCAGCCCAACTGGCTACAGGGCGACATACTGATCAACACCGATTCAGAAGAAGAAGGTGAAGTGTACATGGGCTGCGCCGGCGGGATCGATTTTATCACCCGTCTGCCGCTGACGCGCGAAACGCTGCCCGCAGGTCTCACCACGTTCAAACTGACGTTGAAAGGGCTAAAAGGCGGCCACTCCGGCTGCGATATTCATTTAGGTCTGGGTAACGCCAATAAGCTGCTGGCACGTTTTCTGTTCCAGCACGCCGCGAAAACGGATATTCGCGTGCTGGATTTAAACGGCGGCACCCTGCGTAACGCCATTCCGCGTGAAGCGTTCGCCACGCTGGCCGTTCCTACGGGCAACGTCGCCACGCTGAAAACGCTGGCAGAACAATATCTGGCAACGCTGCAACACGAACTGGCTGCCGTGGAGAAAAACCTGACGCTGGTGCTGGAAGAAACTTCCAGCGATGCTCTGCCGCTCACCGCCGAATCCCGCGATCGCCTGCTGGCCTTGTTGAATACCACCCCGAATGGCGTCATTCGTATGAGTGATGAAGTCAAAGGCGTGGTAGAAACCTCGCTCAATCTGGGCGTGGTCACCATGAATGCAGAACAGGCAGAAATCGTCTGCTTGATCCGTTCACTGATCGACAGCGGTAAAGATGCCGTGGTTGGAACGTTGACGGCGTTGGGTCAGTTAGCGGGCGCTCACACCGCGCCGAAAGGCGGCTACCCGGGCTGGAAACCGGATGCCCATTCACCGGTGATGCAGTTGGTGCGTGAAACGTATCAGAAACTGTTCGACACCACGCCGAACGTCATGGTTATTCACGCTGGGCTTGAGTGTGGGTTATTTAAAAAGCCCTACCCGAACATGGATATGGTTTCTATTGGGCCCACCATTACCGGACCGCACTCTCCCGATGAGCAGGTGCACATTGCAAGCGTAGGCCGTTACTGGCAACTGCTGACCGCGCTGCTGGCGGCTATCCCAGAAAAAGCGTAATCAAGGCGCGCCGGGGCATTTACTGCCACCGGCGCGTTTTTTACTTCACGTCCCGTTACTCCAAATTCAGCAGCAGTTGGCGTTCCATTTGCGGATCGAGCAAAGTAACGTGCAACCCAACCAGCCTGACGCCTCGGGTCTGACGTCGTTCTTCCCAGGTTTGCCGCGCCAGACGCAGCAGATCTTGCTTATTCAGTTCGGGCCACACGTGCTCCTGCGTGGTCTGGCAAAAATCATCAAACTTCAATTTTACGCCCTGGCGGGCAATATGCAGGTCCGGTTTCACGCGCCTCAGGCGCAATTCCAGTTCCTGATAAAGTTGTTCCACCAGCCCCTCGCATTCATGCCAATGGTGGATGTCGGCGGCCAGCGTCTTTTCTACCCCCACGGATTTACGCAAACGATCGGGAGAAACCGCACGCTCATCAATGCCATGGCAGCGTTCCCATAACACACGACCAAATTTGCCAAACTGGCGCAGCAATTCGGCCAAATCGTACTGCCTCACATCTGCGCACGTGTGCAACCCCTTCTCTTCCAGCCGCTTTGCCGTCACCTTACCCACGCCGGGGATTTTTTCCAGCGGCAGTGCCAGCAGAAAGGCTTCCATGTTGTTGGGGGTAATCACAAACTGACCGTTAGGTTTATTCTGTTCCGATGCCACCTTGGCAAGAAACTTGATGGGAGCCACGCCCGCCGATGCCGTGAGCTGTAGTTCATTAGCGATTGTCTGGCGAATATCCTGAGCAATCAGCGTCGCAGAGCCGTTACACAGCGGGCTGTCTGTCACATCCAGATAGGCTTCATCCAGCGAAAGGGGTTCTATCAGCGTGGTGTAGCGGGAAAAGATATCGCGAATCAGGCGCGAGGTGGCTTTGTACACCTCCATACGCCCCGGCAGGAGCTTAAGCTGAGGGCACAAACGCAACGCAGTCGCCGTCGCCATAGCACTGTGCACGCCGTAACGGCGGGCGGGATAGTTGGCGGTGCTGATCACGCCCCGTCGATCTGCACTGCCGCCAATCGCCAGAGGAATATCGCGCAGGCGCGGATTATCACGCATTTCAATGGCGGCATAGAAGCAATCCATATCGACATGAATAATTTTACGCATACACCCTCCAATTACTGTACAAAAATACAGTAACAAAAAACGGTATGCAAGTAAGATTAACGCGGTGTAGGCCCATCTCCGGTATCCGCAGGAATCAACATCACTAATTTGAATTCCTGATGCAACGCCGGATGAAAAGTCTGCTGCTGATAGGTTATCTCCTCGCCGGTAGTGGCGTGGTGAAAGCGCCGCTCGCCGCCTTCGCGCGCCATCACCGCTTGCTGTGTCCACCAGCGTTCGAACTCACGGCTATCCCGACACAATTGCACCACCAACTCACGCATCAGCTCATGGGAGTAATGGCTCGATTCGGCACGAAACTCCGCCACCACACGGCGAGCGCGCTTGGGCCAATCCACCACCAACTGCTTTGCCAGCGGGTGAACAAACATGAAGCGCAGCAAGTTAGGTTGAGGGTCTTCACCTAACCAGCCGCGAAACAGCGCTTGTGCCTGCGCATTCCAGTCCAGCACATTCCACATGCCATCCAGCAGGTAAGCTGGGCAATTCATGCACTGCAACGCCGCAGTCACCTGTGTGCCCAAAGGCAAAGCCTCTGGCTGTTTGTCCGGATCTTTAACATTCGCCAGGTTAAACAAATAGTCACGCGCTGCGGGGGCAAGCTGTAATGCCACGGCCAACCGCGCTAGCGCCGCAGGAGAGACGGAGACCTCACGCCCCTGCTCTATCCAGGTGTACCAAGTGGTGCTGATGCGACTCAACTGCGCTAACTCTTCACGGCGCAAACCGCTGGTGCGCCGCCGTCCCGCAGCAGGTAGCCCGACCCTCTCCGGAGCGAGCATTTCACGCTGCGCACGCAAAAAAGCCCCTAATGCCTTTGGACCACTCAGTGAGCCATTATTCATGTTTTCTTGACCGTGTTGGTGAGCACTATGTTGGTGAGCACTACGTTGGTGAGCACTATGTTGGTGAGCACTACGTTGGTTAATACGAATCGTGTTAATTAAACTAGCACTATTCTATACCAGTATAAATGTTCATATTGTACCCGTATCAGAGGCTGCCTATAGTAACCACAACTCGGGTCATTCAGGTCGACGTAGCGCTGCGTCTTACCTTTGCCAACAGCATGAGAGCCATGATGAAAACTACACCGAATCACCATCAGCACGTCGTTGAACAATTTGGCGCACAGGCGCAGCACTATTTAAACAGCGCGGTACATGCGCAAGGGAACGATCTCACTTGGCTGGCAGAACGCCTCGCCGCGTTTCCCGATGCACACATTATCGATGTAGGGTGTGGCGCAGGCCATGCCAGCTTCGTTGCGGCGCAGCAGGTCGCCCGCGTGACGGCCTACGATCTTTCGACGGAGATGCTGAACGTCGTGGCGCAGGCGGCACAGCAGAAGGGGCTGAACAACATCCACACGCAGCATGGCCCTGCGGAGTCTTTGCCCTTTGCCAACGCCAGCGCCGATGTGGTCATTAGCCGCTATTCGGCACATCACTGGCACGACGTCGGGCGGGCATTGCGTGAAATCCAACGCGTGTTGAAGCCGGGAGGCACCGTGATTCTGATGGATGTGGTTTCGCCAGGCCATCCGGTGCTGGATATCTACCTGCAAACGGTAGAAATGCTGCGCGACACCTCACATGTGCGTAACTACGCGCCGGGTGAGTGGATGACGCTGCTGACCGAGTCAGGTTTTACCATACGTCAGCTTCAGGCGGATAAACTGCCGTTGGAGTTCAGCAGTTGGATTGCCCGCATGCGCACACCGCCACATTTCTCCAACGCGATTCTGGCGCTGCAAAAAACCTTGTCCGCAGAGGTCATCGACTATTTTGCGATTCAAGCCGATGGATCGTTCAGCACGGATATCATGACCATTGAAGCGCAATGCGCATAAATAGGACTGACACATCAGGTGACACTCTTTTTTTCTGTCAATGCGCTTGAAGAAGCGCAGAGAAAAAGCCGTGTCACCGTTTTCTTAACGTAAAAATGCCGTTTTGCTGCTTTTCTCGCTTGATAAAAATAAAGGCGATGATAATGTGGCTGCGCCTGTCTCACAAAAGATGAGCAGGGCAGCGGCTATCGTTTGTCACACAGCTTTTACCATCAGGATTAATAATGCAAAAAATCGCGCTGTCTATTGCGATGTTGTTTTTTTTGCCATCCGTCGTTGTTACCAGTGTCGCCAGTGAACCGGCTCCCATAGCAAAAGAATTAAAACAACAATTACTCGGTTCACCGATCTATATTCAGATCTTCAAAGAAGAGCGGATACTGGAACTGTACGCCAAGGTAGGAAATGAATATCGCCTGCTGGATCACTACCCCATCTGCAAATATTCCGGCGGATTAGGGCCCAAGCGTGTCGAGGGCGATCTGAAAAGCCCGGAAGGTTTCTATCAGATTGATCTGCGGCAGTTAAAACCCGACAGCCATTACTACAAAGCGATCAACATTGGTTTTCCTAATGAATACGATCGGGCGCAGGGCTATTCCGGTCGCTATTTGATGATTCACGGTGAATGTGTGTCTGTTGGCTGTTATGCCATGACCAACAACTATATCGACGAAATTTACCGTTATGCTGAAGCGGCGCTACGTAATGGACAAACCAAAATTGATTTGGCGATATATCCTTTCCGTATGACGGAAACCAACATGCAGCGCCACCGTAATTCCACGTATAACAGTTTCTGGCGTCAACTTCAGCCGGGTTATGCGTATTTCAACCAGAATTATCAGCCACCGTTAATCACGGTAAATAACGGACAGTATGTGGTTAATCCATCCGTTATCAGCAGTGAAAAACCCTCACGCTACGCGTTCACCCAAACAAAATAGCACGAACTCACCTGGCATAATTTGATGCCAGGTTTCATTTCCCGTCAGCGGCTGCGTCGCCAACACAGTGACGACATCATTGGGCGTCGTTTGCTGCTGAAAATCGATTTCCACATCTCTATCCAACAGGGTTGCCTTACCAAAAGGCGCACGCCGCGTGATCCAGTAGAGCTTAGTGGAGCAATATCCCATCACAAAGCGCCCGTCAGAGAGCAGCATGTTGAACACGCCTTTGCTTCTCAGCACATCGGCTTGCTCCGCGATAAAACGGAACACCGCAGGCCAACTGGCGGGCGTGCGCGGATAACGTTGCGCCAACTGATTGAGTAGCCAGCAGAAGGCGTACTCGCTGTCGGTTTGCCCCACGGGGCGGAAATGGCCTGTTTTCAGCCCGCGATATCCCTTCAACTGACCGTTATGGGCAAACGTCCAGTTACGCCCCCACAGTTCGCGGGTAAATGGGTGGGTATTTTCCAGCGTAACCGCGCCGCGATTTGCCTGACGAATGTGCGACACCACCGCGCAGGATTTAATCGGATACTCCTGCACCAGGCGGGCGATAGGAGAGTTGAAACTCGGCAACGGATCTTTGAACGTGCGACAACCATTGCCTTCATAGAAGGTAATGCCCCAGCCATCCTTGTGTGGCCCGGTGCCGCCACCGCGCTGTATAAGCCCGGTAAAACTGAAACAAATATCCGTCGGAACGTTTGCGCTCATCCCAAGCAGTTCACACATGCCCCCTCCTACCCCCTACTGCTAGCAACCTGGCGAGATTACTGCCCTTTTGCCATTTCTTTTTCGACTAACTGAATCAGGATATGAATCGCTTTGATGTGCACTTCCTGAATACGGTCAGCGTAACCAAAGTGCGGTACGCGAATTTCAACGTCCGCCGTACCCGCCATTTTTCCGCCGTCTTTGCCGGTCAGGGTGATGACTTTCATCCCTTTGGCGCGAGCGGCATCAATGGCTTTGATGATATTACCGGAATTGCCCGAAGTGGAAATCCCGAGCAGCACATCGCCTTCACGCCCCAGCGATTCTACATAGCGAGAAAATACGAAATCGTAGCCAAAATCATTGCTCACGCAGGAAAGATGGCTGGGATCGGAGATAGCAATCGCCGGGTAACCAGGGCGGTTCTCACGATAACGACCGGTCAATTCTTCGGCAAAATGCATCGCATCACAGTGTGAACCGCCATTGCCGCAGGAAATCACTTTGCCACCCGCCTTGAACGCATCAGCCAGCAGAACCGCCGCATTCTGAATCGACTGAATGTTCGCGTCGTCACTCAGAAAAGCGTCCAGCGTAGCCGCAGCCTCTTTCAGTTCACTACGGATTAAGTCCTGATACATAGGATCCTCTCGTTTTGTTCGGTAACAGGCGATAACTCTGCATCGCACGGGAGGTGCGCGCAGAGGGAATGCTGGCAGTGTAACGGATCGCGGAAACCGCGAGAAGTATGCTATGCCGCAATCAAGACAATTGCTGATGTTTATCACTGCTGGGGTAAAAACGCACCAGTTTGTGAGTTAAGTTGTAATTGTGTTGTAAATAAATTGATAAAAAAGACGCGATGCACTACACACTATACACATACAGGTCAGACCTCTTAGCAGATGTTTGCCGTAGTGATAACAGGATTGAGTGGGATGCGCGCAGGCGCAACGTGAACGGATCGGATTAACGGCCGATGACAACTCTGGAGACGAACTATGGTCGCAGTCAGTATTCTTGTTTTGCTGATAATGGTGGGAGCCCTGTTTTATCATCGGGTGAATCTACCGCTCAGCGCCGCGTTGCTCGTGGCCTACTTCGCATTGATGGGGGCTGGTGGGCTGTGGTCCTTCTGGCTGTTGTTGCCGCTGCTGGTGGTGCTGACGCCGCTAGTGGTGACCGCGCTGCGCCAAAAAGCACTGTCGGCCCCGGCTCTGCGGATGTTTAAGAAGGTGATGCCCACCATGTCAAACACCGAGAAAGAGGCCATCAACGCCGGGACTACCTGGTGGGAAGGCGAACTGTTTCGCGGTGCACCGGACTGGAAGATGCTGCATAACTACCCGCAGCCGACATTGACAGAAGAAGAGCAGGCATTTCTCGATGGCCCGGTGGAAGAAGCATGCCGCATGGCGAATGATTTCCAGATAACCCATGAGTTGGCCGATCTGCCGCCGGAGCTGTGGGCATTCCTCAAGCAGCACCGCTTCTTCGCCATGATCATCAAAAAGCAGTACGGCGGGCTGGAATTCTCCGCCTATGCGCAGTCTCAGGTACTGCAAAAACTAGCGGGTGTCTCCAGTATTCTGGCGATCACCGTCGGTGTGCCTAACTCACTCGGCCCCGGCGAACTGCTGCAACATTACGGTACCGACGATCAGAAAGATCACTACCTGCCACGTCTGGCGCGTGGTCAGGAAATCCCTTGCTTTGCACTCACCAGCCCGGAAGCGGGCTCCGATGCGGGCTCGATTCCTGATGTCGGCATTGTGTGCTACGGCGAATGGCAGGGCGAGCAAGTGCTGGGTATGCGTTTAACCTGGAACAAACGCTATATCACGCTGGCACCGATTGCCACCGTGCTTGGACTGGCATTCAAGCTGCACGATCCCGATCACCTGCTGGGCGAAGAAGACGATATCGGTATTACCTGTGCGCTGATCCCGACCAACACGCCCGGCGTGCAGATTGGTCGCCGCCACTTCCCGCTTAACGTGCCGTTCCAAAACGGTCCGACGCAAGGGGAAAACATTTTCGTTCCGCTCGATTACATTATCGGTGGACCCAAAATGGCCGGTCAGGGCTGGCGCATGCTGATGGAATGCCTGTCAGTGGGGCGCGGTATTACACTGCCGTCCAACTCGACGGGCGGCATGAAATCCATTGCGCTGGCAACCGGGGCGTATGCGCACCTGCGCCGCCAGTTCAAAATTTCCATCGGTAAAATGGAAGGGATTGAAGAACCGCTGGCGCGTATCGCAGGCAACACCTACGTGATGGATGCCGCCGCGACGCTGGTGACCGTAGGCATCATGCAAGGTGCCAAACCAGCGGTGCTCTCCGCCATCGTGAAGTATCACTGTACTCATCGCGGCCAGCGCGCCGCGCTGGATGCCATGGACATCACCGGCGGTAAAGGTATCTGTCTTGGCCCTTCCAACTTCGTGGCGCGCAGCTATCAGGGCTCCCCCATTGCGATCACCGTGGAAGGAGCGAACATCCTGACGCGCAGTATGATTATCTTTGGGCAGGGCGCGATTCGCTGCCATCCCTATGTGCTCAAAGAGATGGAGGCAGCACAGGATGGCAACCTGACGCGCTTCGATCGTGCACTGTTTGGTCATATCGGGCATGTCGGCAGCAATCTGGCTCGTAGTCTGTGGCTGGGGCTCAGCAATGGGCATTTGAGTCATGCACCGACCAAAGATGCCACCCGTCACTACTACCAGCGGATGAATCGCCTGAGTGCCAACCTGGCGCTGCTGGCGGATGTGTCGATGGCGGTGCTGGGCGGCGATTTGAAACGTCGGGAACGTATCTCCGCTCGGTTGGGTGATGTGTTGAGCCAACTTTATCTCGCCTCGGCGACGCTGAAACGCTTTGACGATGAGGGCCGCCAGCAGGCTGACCTGCCGCTGGTGCACTGGGGGGTGCAAGATAGCCTGCACCAGGCAGAAGTGGCCTTGAACGATCTGCTGCGCAACTTCCCGAACCGGGCGGTGGCGACCATCATGCGCATCGCACTATTCCCGCTGGGTCAGGTCAGCCCGGCGCCGAGCGATCGTCTGGATCATCAAGTCGCCAAGCTGCTGCAAACGCCAAGCGCCACGCGCAGCCGGTTAGGACGTGGCCAATACCTGACGGCCAGTGAGCACAACCCGGTGGGCCTGCTGGAACAGTCGTTGCAGGATGTGATGGCTGCCGAACCGATCCACCAGCGGCTGTCGAAAGCGCTGGGTAAATCCTTGCCGTTTATGCGACTCGATCGGTTAGCGGAACAAGCCTTGGCAGAAGGCGATATCACCGCAGAAGAAGCACAGATATTGATCCGAGCCGAAGCGAGCCGATTGCGCGCCATCAACGTGGATGATTTTGCGCCTGAGGCACTGGCTGCTCAGGCACCACAGGCTAAACCAACCACGAAAAAATCTGTCGCGGTAGCATGATGGTGTGCCGGGCTACGGTGGTAGCCCGGTATTTAGGGGACATGTTGCCGTCAGGATCAGCGAGCATTATTGAGATTTTTAATATTGCGGCAAGCATCCATCAATATTTGAGTCTGGATAAACATGTTGTTGTGACGTTATCAGCCCAAAAATAAAACAGCGCTAAACCGGCAACCGTTTCTATACCGGTTTAGCGTCTTCACGTTAAGGTTACGCCCCGCTCTGCCGCACCCGCGCCAATAGCGCAGCAACATCGGGAATATCACTCGCAGTCAAAATCAACGTTTTACCTAATTCAACGGCGTGACGCTGGCAAGCGTGGCGCGCCTGCGATTCTGCGATGCTTGCCAAATCGGCAACGTGCGAGAAACCTATCGCGCGCCGAATCAACTCCGTACCGGCATAACCCAGCGTATCCTGCCACACGTGTTTGAGGAACTGCTCTGCATACCCTGATTCCACCAGTGCCGGATCGCGGCCATTTTCGTGAACCAATGCGCTAAAGCGCACAGAAAAGGCGTGCCACAGCGCCGTGATATCCTGTAAACGGTTGTCGCGCGCGGCCGCGGCTTCTCGGGGAGCCAGCAGCCCAGGCAGACCGCAGAAATTCAGTAGCAGGTTACCCAGCACGGTGCCGATATCAAACCCGATGGGCCCATAGAAACCGAATTCTGCATCAATCACTTTCAGCGTGGTTGGCCCGACGAAAATCGAACCGCTGTGAATATCACCGTGCAACAGTGCCTCGGCGTTCGCCAGAAAACGGTGCTTGAGCGCCGCCACGGCGCGCTTAAGTGCGGCATCGCGCCACAGCACTTCCACCGTTGGACGCAACTCGGCATCAAAACGGTTACGTTCATGGTCGCGATAGGGATCGGTAAAAAACAGATCCTCGGTGATCTGACACAGTTCAGGATTGATAAAGCGCGAAACTGCCGCCTTTTTCTCATGGGGATGCGCGTAAAAATCAGAGGTGTGGAACAGCGTCTGCGCCAGATACTCTCCCACCTGCGCCGCCGCATGCGGATAGGCCTGACCGTCCACCAACTCGCGCCGCCAGATATGCAGATGAGAAAGATCCTCCTGTACCATCACCGCCAACGCCGCATCATGATGCAGCACCTTAACCGTGTGTTGCGGGCAATAGTGCGCATGCACCAGCAGGGTTTCCGCTTCAATGCGCGCTCTGTCGAGAGTTAATGGCCAGGATTCCCCAACGCAACGCACATAAGGCAACGCCTGTTTGACAATGACACGGCTCACGCCCTGCGTATCGCGGATTTTAAACACCAGATTGAGGTTGCCATCACCAATTTCATCGGCGGCCACCAGCGTCTGCGGGTCCGGCACCGCACCAAATTGACGGGCATATTCAACGGCATCTGCCGCGCTAAAGGTACGATACAGGGACATCACCACCTCTTCTTATGACTCGACTATCGATTAATTCGCTATCTGCCGTCCAGTTTTAGACATAAAAGCGTTTGGACGTCTATACTTCTGTTTTTCATATTGGCAGAATAAGAAAATCAACGCAATACGCAACAGGAATTTAACGACCCATGCAGAGCTTTAACACACTGAGTCTTAAGGTGACGAATAACCAACTTTGGATCCTCGACCAACAGGCTTTACCCCAGGAAACGGTATGGCACCCCAGTCCGGATGTGGCAGCGCTGGTTGAGCATATTCGTACTCTGCGGGTGCGTGGCGCACCGCTGATCGGACTTTCCGCCAGCGTGCTGTTAGCGCTGCTGGCGGAAAATGGCATGCCAGTAACTGCGCTTGAGCAAGCACTGGAAACCCTGCGTGCCGCGCGCCCTACTGCCGTGAATCTGATGAACAATCTGGATCGTATGAAACAGGCACTGGCGCAGCCTCAGCCTGTTCCTGCACTGGTGCAGGAAGCCTTGCGTCTGATCGAAGAGGATCGCGCCCTGTGTGAACAGATTGCTCAGCACGGGGCCACATTGGTCAAACCCGGCAGTCGTCTGCTTACCCACTGCAATACCGGTGGATTAGCCACCGCGGGCGTCGGCACCGCCATCGGGGTGATTCACCATGCGCACCGCCAAGGACACGTGGAACAGGTCTGGGTGGATGAAACACGCCCCTTATTACAAGGGGGGCGGCTGACCGCCTGGGAGTTGGGGGAATTGAACATCCCCTATCGTTTGATTTGTGATTCGATGGCCGCCACCCTGATGGCACAGGGTCAAGTCGATGCCGTCTGGGTCGGCGCCGATCGCATTGCCGCAAACGGTGATATTGCCAACAAAATTGGCACTTACAGCCTGGCCGTGCTAGCCCATTATCATGGTATTCCGTTCTATGTCGCCGCACCGCACACGACGCACGATGCGGCCTGCCTAGATGGCAAGGCGATCCCCATTGAGCAGCGCGCCGCCACCGAGGTGACCGGCGTGGCGGGCAGTTTTGGCGCTTGCCAGTGGGCACCACAAGATGCGCAGGTTTATAACCCTGCTTTTGATGTCACACCCGCTTCACTGATTAGCGGCTGGGTGCTGGATAGCGGCGTGATAACACCCGAACAGGTGCAAGCAGGGATCTTCGCTCAGGCATTGCGCTAAACCCTTGCCTCCAGCCAACGGCTGGAGGCAAAATCGGCATGACTATGCCAGCTTCGGATAAGCATCGGCAATGGCATCACCGGTAAAGTGCGCCACCCAACCGTCTGGATTATCGAACAGGCGAATCGCGGTAAAATGCGGCTCGGAACCCATATCGAACCAGTGCGCGGTGCCCGCAGGTACCGACAACAGATCGTTCTTCTCACACAATATCTGATAAATCTTGCCGTTCAGGTGCAGGCAGAATAGCCCGGCACCTTCAACAAAGAAGCGCACCTCATCTTCGCTGTGTGTATGCTCAGACAGAAATTTGGTGCGCAATGCGTCTTTCTGCGGATTGTCGGCACGCAGACTGATCACATCCCAGCTTTGGTAACCTTTCTCTGCCACCAGCTTATCAATTTCATGCTGATACGCCGCCAGCACTTCTTCCGCTGTCGGAGCAGCGCTCAGCGTGCGATCGGCCTGCCAGCGTTCAAACCGAACGCCTATCGCGGCAAGCGCCGTTTGGATAGCGTCCGCCTCGCGGCTGTCCCATACCGGTTGGCTGGCGTCATTGTCGTTAAAAATGGTTAATGCACTCATGGCAAAACTCCTTAAACGGCGCTGGTGGCCTGGGATGGGTCAATTTGGTCGAAACGCGCCACCTGACGATGAAAGCTTTCCACATCCGCCTCATCACGAATCAACTGGCACGTTTGCCAACCAGCCTCGGCGGCCGCGTCCAACTCTTGATGAATGTCAGACAAAAACAGCAACTGCTCACCGGGTAGTCCAATGGCCTGGGCAATATGATGGTATGAACGCGCTTCTCGCTTGGCACCGACGCGAGTGTCAAAGTAGCCACTAAACAACGGGCGTAAGTCCCCGGCATCGCTATAACCGAACAGCAGTTGCTGTGCTTCCACCGACCCCGATGAGTAGACGTAGAGCGCGATCCCTTGCTCATGCCACCTGCGCAGTTGCGGCGCAACGTCGTCATACACATGACCACGGAAATCACCGTTGAGATAGCCGTTGCGCCAGATAATCCCTTGCAGACGTTTCAATGCTGTTGATTTGCGATCCTGCTCCATAAATTGATGCAGCGCGTCCAGCAAGGTGGAGGCTTGCGCCTGCGGCTGACCGATCTCTTCACGCAACAGCGCCAGCGTTTCGGCTATCTCGGGCTGAGTGTCAGCCTGCGCCACCGTCTCCGCTAAACGCGCGCGCGCGTAGGGGAACAGGATGTTATGCACAAAACGGATATCGCTGGTGGTGCCTTCAATATCCGTCACGATGGCCTTGATCATTTTACCTCCAGCAAACGGCGTTGCAGTTCACACTGAAACAGAAACTCGAGCCCTTCCAGATGACGGCGAGCCTGCGCGACATCCTCTCCCCAGCAGTAAAGCCCATGACCACGCACGAGAAAACCGTAGCGCAGCGTCTGGGTATCCGCGTATGCCGCGACGCGTGCTGCCAGTGCGGGAATATCCTGATCGTTGGCAAAAATGGGAATGGCAACGCGGTCAAGGTGGGTATGCTGCCCTTGCAGAGATTTCTGCATCTCATACCCTTCCAGCACCAATGCATCGCTTTTTTCTACGCGGGAGAGCACGGTTGCGTTCACGGAATGGGTATGCAACACCGCCCCGACTGGCGCAAAGCGACGATAGAGTAACGTGTGCAGGCCGGTTTCAGCCGACGGCGTGCGCCCGCTGGGAACATGGTTATCGGCAATATTCACCAGCAAAAAATCATCCTGATGCAAACTGCCCTTGTCCTTACCGGATTCGGAGATCAGGCAACGGTCTGCATCCAGACGCACCGACATATTGCCGCCGGTTGCCGGACACCACCCTTTTTGCCCAATCCAATGACAGGCCGCGACTAACGCCGCCAGTTCTGGGTTTTCACTCATCGTTCATCCTGTGCAGGTGTGCTCTTCACCACAGCGTTTATCACTGTGGTTAGTACGTTTTGTTATAGGTTAGACGCCAATGGAATTTAGCCGTTTAAACGTCCATGCGTCTTGATTGCCAAATACTAGCATCGTGTTATATTGGCTCGCAATACAGCAGGTTTGCAGGAGTTCATTTCTACCATGAGTGCCGCACTTTTTCCCGAAGCATCGTGTTATATTGGCTCGCAATACAGCAGGTTTGCAGGAGTTCATTTCTACCATGAGTGCCGCACTTTTTCCCGACAGCAAACTGCCCGCATTGGGCACCACCATCTTTACCCAAATGAGCGCGCTGGCCCAGCAGTATCAGGCGATCAACTTGTCACAGGGGTTCCCGGATTTCAGCGGACCAGATTACCTGCAACAGCGTCTGGCCTATCACGTTGCCCAAGGGGCGAACCAGTATGCGCCGATGACCGGAGCGGCACCGTTGCGCAGCGCGATTGCCGAAAAAACCGCGGCACAGTATGGCTGGCAGCCTGATGCCGACAACGAAATCACGGTCACAGCCGGGGCCACCGAAGCGCTGTTTGCCACCATCGCTGCGCTGGTGCGGCCCGGCGATGAAGTTATCTGTTTTGATCCCAGCTATGACAGCTATGCGCCGGCTATTGAGCTGGCGGGCGGCGTGGTGAAACGCGTTGCGCTACAGCCACCGCTGTTTAACGTGGACTGGGCGGCGTTTCGCGCGCTGTTAAGCGCCCGCACTCGTCTGGTGATCCTCAACACACCACACAATCCGTCTGCCACCGTGTGGCATCAAAGCGATTTCGAGCAGTTGTGGCAGGCGATTGCCAACCACGAAATCTACGTGTTGAGCGATGAAGTCTATGAACACATCTGCTTTGCACCGGAAGGGCACGCCAGCGTTCTGCGCCACAGCGAACTGCGCCAACGCGCTATCGCGGTCTCTTCCTTCGGTAAGACCTACCACATGACCGGTTGGAAAGTGGGTTATTGCATTGCCCCTGAGGCCATCAGTGCAGAAATTCGCAAGGTACACCAGTACCTCACCTTCTCCGTCAATACGCCGGCGCAATTAGCCATTGCCGATATGCTGCGCCATGCGCCAGAGCACTGGCAGGAACTGCCGGAATTCTATCGTGCACGCCGTGATTTTCTGGTCAATGCGCTCTCCGCCAGCCGTTTTGACGTGCTGCCCTGTGAAGGAACGTACTTCCTGCTGGCGGATTACAGTGCCATTTCTGATCTTGATGATGTTACTTTCTGTCGCTGGCTAACGGAACACGCCGGCGTGGCGGCGATCCCGCTTTCGGTTTTCTGCGCCGATCCCTTCCCGCACAAATTGATTCGACTATGCTTTGCTAAACAGGAATCTACCTTGCAAGCAGCGGCGGAACGCTTATGTCGACTTTAACGATCACGCTACTACAACAGCCTTTGGTATGGCTTGATGGGCCAGCCAACCTGAGCCATTTCGATGCCGAGTTGGAAACGGTGCGCGGCAGCGATCTTATCGTGCTGCCAGAAATGTTTACCACCGGATTCGCCATGAATGCCGCAGGCAAAGGGCTGTCACAATCGGTGGTAGAAACCTGGCTGCAAGAGTGGGCCAAAGAGACCAATGCGCTCATCGGCGGCAGCATTGCGGTTGCCACACCCAAAGGTGCAGTCAACCGCTTTGTACTGGTTTCACCGTTGGGCGACGTTTACCACTATGACAAACGCCACCTGTTTCGCATGGCCAACGAGCATCACCATTTTGAAGCCGGACATGAACGCCTGATTATCGAATGGCGTGGCTGGCGGATATTGCCGCAGATTTGCTATGACCTGCGTTTCCCGGTGTGGTCACGCAACCGTCAGGATTACGATCTGGCGCTGTACGTGGCAAACTGGCCCGCCCCGCGTGCCCACCATTGGCGTACGCTGCTCGCGGCACGCGCCATTGAAAATCAGGCCTATGTGGCAGGGTGCAACCGTGTCGGCACGGATGGCAACGATCACAGCTATCAGGGTGACAGCCAGATAATCAACCCGCTGGGCGAGATCGTCGCGCGTGCGCCAGAGAACCAGCCTGCGCAAATCAGCGCAGAACTGTCGCTGGAAGCACTGCAAAGCTACCGTGAAGCATTTCCGGCATGGCGGGATGCGGATAGGTTCACACTGTAGTCAGTGAGACGGCACAGGCCGTTATGCTGTTTAGATGAAACGAGGCATCACATGTATGCCATGTCCGCGTTAGGTTTCGTGCGCGAAAGCGTCACTGTATCTCTGCCACCCGCGTGGCACGCGCCCGACACGGGGTGTGCAGTCGCCCCCACCCCGTGCCCCCGGGCTTTTTGCGGAATACTGCCGCTGCGCGGTGCCTTCGGAAACGGTCGCCGCCGGACGGACCGCGCTCGACGCGTTCCCGACGCGGCGAGCGCTTTCGCAGCATCCATGCTGCTCATCCTGGCATCTCCCCTTTCCTCAGCAGCATTCGACGCGGGAGAACACCAAAAGAATCACGACCAAACAAAATTGAACAAAGGTACGTTGCCGATATATCAAAAAAAACACTATTCCTTAGCGAAATTGAGTACCACCCCCAGCCATGCGCGGAGCGCCTGCGCCACGTCCACCGTGGTGACAGACTCATCCGGGTGGTGGCTAATCCCCCCTTTGCAGCGCACAAACAGCATGCCGACCGGCCAGCGCTCTGCTATCGCAATCGCATCGTGTCCGGCACCGCTCGGCAAAGCGGGAGCACGCCCTTGTACCTGAGTAACCGCTTCACACAGCAACCGCTGTAGTCCCTCATCACACCGCGTTGGGGCAATGCGGTAATACTCTTCAGCCTCAAAGCGACAGCCACGCACCTGCGCAACCAGCTCGCCATGAGACAATAAATGTGCCAGCAACGCAGCCAGTGCTTTCTCCTCCGGCCCGCGTACGTCCAGCGTTAAACGCACCTCACCCGGTATCACATTCGCGGCCCCCGGGGCACATTGCAACGTACCGATGGTTGCCACCAAACCGGACGCCTGCTCGCGTGTCAGTTGCTCAACCAGAACCATCCACTGTGCCGCTGCCGCCAGCGCATCCTGACGTTGCGTCATCGGCACCGTACCGGCGTGACCCGCCGTTCCCTGAAACACACAGTTTAACCGGCGTGCACCGTTGATCGCTGTCACCACGCCCAATGCGGCGTTATCGTGTTCCAGACAGGGGCCTTGCTCAATATGCATTTCCAGATAGGCGACAATGCTTTGTGGCACACGCGCCGCACGTCCGATCCCCTCCGGGCATAACCCTGCCTGCGACAACGCTTGTGATACGCTCACACCTTGCGCATCCTGGCAGGATAGCCAGTTTTTAGGCCAGGTACCGGTCAACCCTCGGCTGCCCAGCAGCGTGATACCAAAACGCGTTCCCTCTTCGTCACCAAATCCCACAATTTCCAACGCTACCGGCAAGCGAATCTGCTGTTGATGCAGAAAGCGCACCACCTCAATGGACGCCAACACGCCCAGCATGCCATCGTAGCGTCCGGCATTACGCACCGTATCAAGGTGCGAACCTAACAATACCGCCGGCGCATCGGGCAGATTGCCTTCATAGCGACCGCAGATATTGCCGACCGCATCCTGCCACACCTGCATTCCCGCTTCCCGCATCCATTCCCCCACGCAGGTATTGGCACGCAAATGCTGCGGCGACAGGTAAACCCGCGTCAGTTGATCGGTATCTTCACTGATCTCTGCCAGGGTATCGCAGCGCCACATGACCCGCTCAGCGGCCGATTGCGCCGTAAAGCGCGATAACCACGGCGAACTCATTGCGCCACTCCGGCGCTGGCGTCATAACGGTCCCATGCTGCTTGCAATCCCGCGCCCTGCACCGTGCGGAAACCGTGGCGGTTGAGCACCGCTTCCAGCGCGCTCAGGGTTTGCATCACACAATCTTTGCGGGCGTTATACCCCATAGTACCGATGCGCCAGATTTTCCCCTGTAGCGGACCAAATGAAGTGCCGATTTCAATGGCAAAATCATTCAGCAAGCACTGGCGGATTTGCTCACCCTGTATGCCCTCAGGGATAACCACACCGGTCACGTTATTCATTTTGTGTTGCTTATCACCGTAAATACGCAACCCCATGCCTTCCAGACCGGCGACCAGCGCCTCACCGTGCAGTGCATGGCGTGCGATGCCCTTATCCAACCCCTCTTCGAGCATCACTCGGGCACACTCCCGTGCAGCGAACAGCATGCTGGTGGCTTCAGTATGGTGGTTCAGGCGCTCAGGCCCCCAATAGTCCATCACCATGCCGAGATCGAAATAGTTGGAGTAGATCATCTCTTCTTCGCCGTCGCGATGTTCAGCCGTGCGAATCCCCTGCTCCACGCAGCGACGACGGCGTATGGCCGCTTCCATCTTCGGACTGAGGGTAATCGGCGCGCTGCCTGAGGGGCCACCCAGACACTTCTGCAAACCGGCAGAAACCGCGTCCAATCCCCAAGCGTCCGTCTCCAGCACGTTGCCACCGAAAGACGCCGTGGCATCGGTATAAAACAGCACATCATGACGACGGCAGATATCGCCGAGTTCGGCCAGCGGCTGCAACATGGTGGTGGAGGTATCACCTTGCACCGTCAGTAGGGCTCGCGGGCGCAACCGTTGGATGGCATATTCAATCTTATCCGCGGTAAAGACTTCTCCCCAAGGCACTTCGATGGTGTGAACATCGGCGCGGCAGCGGCGCGCAATTTCACATAACAGATGCCCGAAACGCCCAAACACCGGCACCAGAACCCGATCGCCGGGGCGGATCGCCGAGAGCAAAATGGCCTCGATACCCGCGCGCGATGTACCATCCACCAGCATGGTCCAACGGTTTTCTGTGCGGAACAGCTGACGATAAAGCGCCATGGTTTGGTTCATGTATTCCGTCATGGCCGGATCGTATTGACCAATTAACTGACATGCCATGGCACGCAGTACACGGGGATCCGCATTGATCGGGCCGGGTCCCATCAATAAACGGTGAGGCGGATTGATCTGCGCGTATAATTCGTTATTCATCATGCACAACTCCAAAAAAAAGCAGAAACGTTCGTTGCAAGCGACGGGACTTAGGCCTCCGTCAAACCACGCACCGACGCAATAAACTGTTTGAGTTCGGGGGTCTGCGGGTTAGCGAACAGCGCTCGGCTGTCCCCCTGTTCCCACACGGTGCCTTCATGCATAAACACCACCCGATCGCCCACTTCCCGGGCAAAATTCATTTCGTGTGTGACCAAAATCAGCGTCATACCTTCTGCCGCCAGTTGCTCCAGCACTTTCAGCACTTCGCCCACCAGTTCAGGATCGAGCGCCGAGGTAATTTCGTCGCACAGCAGCACTTTGGGGTTCATCGCCAGCGCACGGGCAATCGCCACACGCTGCTGCTGACCGCCAGACAGGTTGGCGGGTGAGTAGTGCAGACGTTCGCTTAAACCGACTTTCGCCAGCATCTGCTCTCCCAACGCACGGCTCTCCGCTTCGCTTTTTTTCAGCACTAAACGGGGTGCCAGCATCACGTTTTCCAGCGCGCTCATGTGCGGGAACAGGTTAAAGTTCTGAAACACCATGCCCACTGAACGGCTGATTTCACGCGCTTGCGAATCACGGTTGGTCACGGTTACGCCGCCGAGCTTGATGCTCCCTTCCTGATAGCCCTCCAGGCCGTTAATGCAGCGCAACAACGTGCTTTTTCCCGAGCCACTGCGCCCGATGATGGAAATGACCTCGCCCATATCGATATCCAGATCGACGCCTTTCAGGACGTGGTTCTGCCCGTAGTATTTCTGCACCTGATTAATGGTGATGAGCGGCATTGAATTTCTTCTCCAGATAGCGGCTGTAATAGGACAGCGGATAACACATCAGGAAGTAGCCCAGAGCGACCAGGCCAAAGACCTTGAAAGGTTGATAGGTGACGTTGTTCAGCATGGTGCCCGCTTTGGTCAATTCGATAAAACCGATGATCGATGCCAACGCCGTCCCTTTGATCACCTGCACCGAAAACCCCACCGTGGGTGCGATGGCAATGCGCATGGCCTGCGGCGCGACCACCCGACACAGCGTTTGACCAAAGCTCAGCCCGAGACAGCGTGACGCTTCCCACTGCCCCTTTGGCAAGGCCACGATGCTGCCGTGCCAGATATCCACCAGAAATGCGCTGGTAAACAGCGTCAGCGCCAGTGCCGCAGCGGTCCAGGGACTGACATCAATGCCAAACAGGCCAAGGCCAAAAAAGGCCAGGAACAGCTGCATCAACAGCGGCGTTCCTTGAAACACACCGGCATAGAAATGCGTAAAACGTACCGCCCAACGGCGCTGGCTTAGCCGCACCAACAGTAGCGGCAATGTCACCAGCGCGCCGCCGAAAAAAGCCGTCAGCGAGAGCAGCAGTGTCCAACGCGCCGCCAGCAGCAGGTTGCGCACGATATCCCAATCGGTAAAGTTCATCATCCGTGCGTTCTCCCGAGTAAACGGCGGCCCGCCATCATCAGCAATTGCCGCATCAACAACGACAGCGCCAGATAAAACAGCGTGGTAACCAGATACACCTCAAAGCTGAGAAAGGTGCGCGATTGAATCAGGTTGGCGGCAAAGGTCAGCTCTTCATAAGAAACCTGCGATACCACGGATGAACCGAGCATCACGATAATGCACTGGCTGACCAGCGCCGGATAAATACGCTGCATAGCCGGAGGCAAGATAACGCGAACAAAGGTTTGCATGCGTGTCAGCCCCAGCACGCGCGCGGCTTCCCACTGCCCTTTCGGCGTAACCTGAATGCCCGCGCGGATAATTTCCGTGCTGTAGGCTCCCAGGTTAATCAACATCGCCAGCAGTGCGGCTTCACCCGCCGTCAGTTTCCAGCCGAGCGTTGGCAGGCCAAAAACGATGAAAAACAGCTGCACAACAAACGGTGTATTGCGGATCAGCTCAACGTATAGCCCCCACAGGCGGCTTGGCAGCGAAGGGCGACCACTGCGTAATGCCGCGCCACAGATGCCGATGGCAATACCGCCAAAGGTCGCCATGGCCGTCAACTGGACCGTCACCCACAGCCCCGCGAGCAGTTCGGGCCAGTAAGGCCACAGCGCGGCAAAATTCAGTTGATAGGTCATGGCATCTCTCCCTTAGGCACCCGGTTATTCAGTCAGCAGGCTGGCGGGCAATGGCGCTTTGAGCCACTTTTCAGAGAGCGCATTCAGGGTGTTATCCGCCAACGCCTGGGCAATCAGCGCATCGACTTTGGCTTGCAGCGTTGTTTCCCCTTTCTTGATGCCGATATAGCACGGTGAGTCTTTCAGCATAAATTTGGCAACCGGAGCCTTGGCGGGGTTTTGTGCCGCAATGGCAGCCACCACCAGGTTACCGGTCGCGATATACTCCACCTGCCCGGACAGATACGCCGACAGCGTGGTGTTGTTATCCTCATAGCGTTTGATCTGCGCCGCTTTCGGTGCGATTTCACTCAGTACCATGTCCTCTACGGCACCACGCGTTACCCCGACGCTTTTGTCTGCCAGCTGCTGCGCATCGCTCACCGTACCGGCCTGCGGACCAAACACCCCGAGAAAGAACGGCGCATAGGCACGGCTGAAATCGATCACTTTTTCACGTTCGGCGTTTTTACCCAGACTGGAGATCACCAGATCCACTTTATTGGTTTGCAGATAAGGCACACGGTTAGCGCTGGTCACCGGCACCAGTTGCAACTTTAGTTTCATCTCTTGCGCCAGATAGCGGGCGACGTCGATGTCATAGCCTTGTGGTTGCAGGTCAGTACCGACTGAACCAAACGGTGGAAAGTCTTGCGGTACTGCAACGCGTAACACGCCACGCTGTTCAATATCCTGAAGCTGATCGGCAACCGCGTTGCCCGCTTGTGCCACTAACAGCAGTGCGCCAGCCAGCGCGATAAGGTGTTTTTTGATGCCCATTGCGTATCTCCTGGTTGAGAGTCAGATGAAACCAAAAGTTCTTAATAAGCGATAAGTGAAACTATCGTTTCACAGATTAAGCAAAGGGCATGCCAGTCTTAAAAAACGTGATAATCAGGCATAGCAAGGGGGGAAACGAGCTAACAGCGCGTAAAACACGCAAAAATGCAGCGCAGCGTGAGCACTAAAAAAGTGCAAAAGCACTCTTTTGGCGCGCGCTTAGCGCTGCTCTAATTCATCCAGGTGGGTATAAAGATCGGCTATCTGATGAATACGTTGACGACCTTGCTGCAACATTTCATGCAGTAACGCATTGCTGAGCAAGCCAGCCAGACTCATGGCTGCACTGTAGCTATCAAAGGCGGAAACGCTGTCCAGCGGCAGACACAATGACCAGGTAGCAAAGGGAAATAAGCCGTTGGCCTGCGGTTCACAGATCAGTACAACGGGTATCTGACGCGCCTGCAACTGTGCCAGTAACGGCTGGATAACGCGCGGGCGGCGACGAAACGCCACAACAACCGCGACATCCTGTGGTTCCAGGTCAGCAATCTCTTCCGACAGCGTCTGCCCCGGTTGGGCCAACAGCGCCACCTGCGCACGCACCTGCATCAATTGCTGGCGCAGATGAAGCGCCACCGGATAGCTATTGCGCAGACCGATGATCGCGACCTGTCGGGCCCGCAGCAACGCATCAATAATGGCACCAAACTGCGCTGGATCGACCCGGTTGATCCACTGCGCCAGGTTCGCCATTTCCTGTTTATAGTGGCGTGCCAGCAGCGTATTGCCCTGAACCGCATCACGGCTCTCGGCCAACGGCATCCCGCTTTGGCGCAGGGTTCTTAGCTCTTCACGCACATCACGGTAGCTGGCATACCCCAACCGTTTGAATAAGCGACTGACTGTCGCTTTCGACACGCCGCTCAGCCGCGCCAGTTCGGCGCTGTTATAGCCAATCACATCGTCGAAATGGGTAAAGATAAAATCGGCAATGCGCTGTTCCTGCCCAGAGAGAGTGCTGTAACGACTGCGTAGCCGCTCATCAATTTGTGTCATGGTGATTCCGTTATCTCTGCGTCACTGCAACTTTCGTTGCAATCACACTACCACAAGCCCATCACCGACATACAATAGGAAAAAACGTCTGCCCTCTCAGTGTCGCAACCATTCTGGAACAACTCTTGCAACACACGTTTCACGCTAACACGTCTGCATCGTGAAACAACAGGAGAACCGATGACCTCTCATGCCCCTGAAACCCTAAGCGCTTATCTGCAACAGATGGAAACCCTGCTGAATCTGCCACTCCCGCCAGAGCGCCATGACGCGGTGCTGCTCCAGTTACAGCGCATCGCAGAGATGGCGCAGCCGCTGATGGACTATCCGCTGGAGATGCAGGAAGAGATCGCGGGGGTGTATCAATTATGACGCTCCCGTTGTCGATGGCGGAACTCACCGCGTTATCCATCACCCAACTGCAACAACATCTGCAACGTGGGGAGCTTGCCGCCCGTGAGATCGCTGACATTACGCTGGATGCCATCGCGCAGCGGCACCCAACGTTAAATGCCTATACCCAGATAACGGGCCAACGTATGCAACAAGAGGCCGATGCGCTGGATGCGAGACGCCTGCGCGGTGAGGTTTTACCACCGCTGGCGGGCGTACCTTATGCGGTAAAGAACCTGTTTGACGTTGCCGGCGAAACCACGCTGGCAGGCGCACAGCTGTTTGCCGACCATCCCCCCGCCAAGCGCGACGCCTTTGCGCTACGCCAGTTAAGCGCCAGCGGTGCTCTGCTTTCCGGCATGCTGAATATGGATGCATACGCCTACGGCTTCACCACCGAAAACAGCCACTACGGCCCGACTCACCACCCACTCGATCCAACCCGTATCGCGGGGGGGTCCTCAGGTGGTTCCGCCGCCGCGGTCGGCGCGGGGCTGGTGCACTTTTCACTGGGCAGTGATACCAATGGATCGATTCGGGTGCCCGCGTCGCTGTGCGGCATTTTTGGCTTGAAGCCAACATTTGGCCGGTTATCTCGTGAAGGTAGCCACCCGTTTGTTGCCAGCCTCGATCATATCGGCCCACTGGCGCGCCGCTCGGAGGATTTGGCCCAAGTGTTCGATGCCTTACAAGGCATTGATAGTGACGATCGTTTTCAGCGTTCACAGCCGCACCTTTCGACGGCTTCCCGCTTGCAGCAAGGCGCTCATGGCCTGCGCAGCGCCGTGCTTTCCGGTTACTTTCGTGAAGCCTGCGATGATGATGCGCGCGATGCCGTGCAACGTGTTGCACACGCGCTGGCGGCCAACGAAGAAAGGACCCTCGCCCAGGCCGAACTGGCTCGCACCGCCGCCTTTATTCTCTCTGCCAGCGAAGGGGGCAACCGTTATCTCTCCGCTCTGCGTCACGCACCTGAAAAATTTGAGCCGCACTCACGTGAACGCCTGACGGCGGGAGCCATGCTACCTTCTGCCTGGTATCTACAGGCTCAGCGCTTTCGTGACGCCTTTCGCCGTCAGGTATTGCCGCTGTTTGAACACGTGGATCTGCTGATTGCCCCGGCGACACCGTGCTGCGCCACCCTTATCGGGCAGGAAACGATGCGAATCAACCACACCGATCTGCCCGTACGCGCCAGTATGGGCATGTTGACTCAGCCTATTTCGTTTGTCGGGCTTCCCGTCGTCACCGTGCCGTTGATGACCAAAAAAGGACTGCCGATTGGCGTGCAACTTATTGCCGCCCCCTGGCGGGAAGATATTTGTCTGCGTGCCGCCTGGGCACTGGAACAATCCGGCGTGGTCAGCGCCATTTCCTGCCCGTAAAGAAGGTGAAATAGCCTTGTAGGGGATGCCTGTGGGCATCCTCTATTTCAATGCCTGTCACGGGTAAATATAAAGCCTTGACAGTATCATTCTCCCCCATTCTATGGGGCAATCATTTTCAGTGTAATCCGAAAATATCCACCACCAAATAGCGATATAAATCACCTTTATCACTGCAATGGCATAAGTAATTTCAAAAAAAATCACAACGTCATTCAACCCCATTATTACCCACAACACACCTAAACGACAAAACCATTTAAAATATAGAATTTTAAAAAACACATGACATTGATATTAAAATAAAAAATAATACAAAATATCAATAAACAATATTTAAATCAGACTGTGAAAAATAAACAAAAATGGACTATACAGCAACATGAAAATGAATATCCCCATAGCATCATTCTCGGCCACAAGGGTTGCCTCAGAATCTGAGTATGGTAGGGTATGGCGTGTTTTCACCTTCATCAGGACCGAAATATAGAACGATAAATCACAGAGGAATTTTATCATTTCATGGCAATAAAACTCGAAGTAAAGCATCTCTATAAAATATTTGGCGAGCACCCTGACAGGGCATTCAAACTGATAGACAAAGGGCTAAACAAAGATCAGATCTTTGAAAAAACCGGTCTCACTGTCGGCGTGAAAGACGCCAATCTGGCCATTGAAGAAGGCGAGATATTCGTCATCATGGGATTATCCGGCTCGGGTAAATCCACACTGGTACGCCTTCTCAATCGTCTGATTGAACCGACTCGCGGTCAGGTACTGATCGACGGCGAAAACATCGCCGAGGTATCAGACACGGAACTGCGCGCCCTGCGCCGCAAAAAAATCAGCATGGTGTTCCAGTCATTCGCCTTGATGCCGCACCTGAGCGTGTTGGCTAACACCGCGTTTGGCATGGAGTTGGCGGGCGTCGATAAAGCACAGCGCGAACAGAAAGCGCTCGAAGCTCTGCAACAGGTGGGTCTTGAAGCCTATGCCAACACTTACCCAGATGAGCTTTCCGGCGGGATGCGTCAACGCGTCGGTCTGGCACGTGCACTGGCAAACGATCCCGATATCCTGCTGATGGATGAAGCGTTTTCAGCGCTCGATCCGCTGATCCGCACGGAAATGCAAGATGAGTTGGTGAAACTGCAATCGCGCCACCAGCGTACCATCGTGTTTATTTCACACGATCTGGACGAAGCCATGCGCATCGGCGATCGCATCGCCATCATGCACGGTGGTGAAGTGATCCAGGTCGGTACGCCGGATGAAATTCTCAATAACCCGGCCAATGACTATGTGCGAACCTTCTTCCGCGGCGTGGATATCAGCCACGTGTTCAGTGCGAAGGATATTGCACGCCGTCGTCCCGTTACTTTGATCCGCAAAACGCCAGGCGTTGGGCCGCGCTCGGCGCTTAAGATCCTACAGGACGATGACCGTGAATATGGCTACGTGCTGGAAAAAGGGAAAAAATTTATCGGCGTCGTGTCTATCGATTCGCTGAAAAAAGCACTGCACGCGCAACAACCGCTGGAACAGGCTTTACTGTCCGACCCTGCCCCGGTGCCCGCAGATATGTCACTCAACGAACTGATTTCACAGGTTGCTCAGGCCCCCTGCGCCGTACCGGTCATCGGTGAGAACAGTGAATATATCGGCATTATTTCCAAGGGCATGCTGTTACAGGCATTAGACAAGGAGGGCAGCAACAATGACTAACGCAACCCATCCGTGGGACACCACGCAAACACCGGTCAATGCTGCCGAACAGGCAGCCACCAGCAGCAATGGCGATCCTTGGTCATCGGCAGCACAAAGTGCTTCGGCTTCGGGTGACACTGCCACCAACAGCGCGGATGCGTGGGGTGCACCCGCTCAGGATGCCGCCCAGTCTGGCGCTGATTGGCTGAACAGCGCCCCAGCACCGGCTCAGGAGCACTTTTCACTGTTAGATCCGTTCAAAGATACGTTGATTCCGTTGGATCATTGGGTCACCGGAGGGATCGATTGGCTGGTGCTGCATTTCCGTCCGCTGTTTCAAGGCATTCGCGTGCCGGTTGACATCATTCTCAATGGTTTCCAGCAGGCGCTGTTAGGCATGCCAGCCCCGGTCGCCATTTTGGTGTTCTCCCTTATCGCCTGGCAGATGTCATCACTGGGTATGGGGGCGGCAACGCTGATATCGCTGGTTGCCATCGGAGCTATCGGTGCCTGGCCACAGGCCATGGTCACGCTGGCACTGGTATTAACCGCCCTGTTCTTTTGCATGCTGCTTGGTCTGCCGCTCGGCATCTGGCTGGCGCGCAGTGAGCGTGCGGCAAAAGTGGTGCGCCCATTGCTCGACGCCATGCAAACCACTCCGGCGTTTGTCTATCTGGTGCCGATTGTCATGCTGTTTGGCATCGGGAATGTGCCCGGCGTGGTGGTCACCATTATCTTTGCGCTGCCGCCGATTGTGCGTTTGACCAT
>NZ_JAGFPF010000320.1:0-1789 GCF_025962695.1 Candidatus Symbiopectobacterium sp. NZEC135
CATATGAATACTGCCCACCAAATGCAGGCGTCCGCCCTGTGGCAGAGAAACATCCAGTGCGGGGTAGGCATAGGCGACCGGGGAAATTAATCCTAACCAGGTGGCCAGTTGGCGCAGTAACGGCATGATTTATCTCCATCAACCACAAACGCCCATGCTAACCGCTTGCGCTGCGCGAGGATACTGCCATAAGGATGAAAAATCCCCAGCCCCTGTTGTGGGGTGGGGATAATGGGGAAGGGGCGTTAAACCTTGAGGGCGCGAACGTGTAACGTGATGCCTTCGATGGCAATCACCTCAACCGCCGTTCCAGCGGGTAAGGCATCATCGGCTTTTACTCGCCAGGTGCTGTCACCGATTCTGGCACGGCCTATGCCATCGACTACGGCTTCCGTGAGTGTGGTGCGTACCCCGATCAATTGTTGACTGCGCTGGTTGAGCACAGTGGTCTCAATCGTGCGACGCGCACAGTTGCGTAACCAGTACCACCACAATATGGCTATAGAGATGGTCAATAGGGCAAACAGCGTGCCTTGCCACGCCCAAGGTAAAGGCAGGCCCCAGGTCAGCAGACCGATGATAACCGCGGAAACACCGCTCCACAGCAGATAGCCGCTGGCACCCAACATCTCAGCCGCCAACAGCAAGCCGCCAAGAGAGAGCCATAGCCAATGCGCATTCTCCGCGAGTAACTCAACGTCCATCTTTACTCCGCGTATTGCCGCTTTCTTTGATCAGTTCTGCAATTCCGCCAATGGCACCCATCAGGTTACTGGCTTCCAATGGCATCATAATCACCTTGCTATTGTTGGCTGAACCAATCTGTTGTAGCGCATCGGTGTATTTCTGCGCCACGAAATAGTTGATCGCCTGGATATTGCCGGAAGCGATAGCATCGGACACCATTTGTGTGGCGCGGGCTTCTGCTTCTGCTGCACGTTCTCTGGCCTCGGCCTCAAGAAAAGCAGATTGCCGTAATCCTTCTGCTTTGAGAATTTGTGATTGTTTTTCCCCTTCGGCTTTGAGAATAGCGGCCTGCCGTACCCCCTCCGCTTCGAGAATGTCAGCACGTTTGGTTCGTTCCGCTTTCATCTGGGCGTTCATTGACGCGACCAGTTCGGCAGGGGGGCGCACATCGCGGATCTCGATACGTGTAATCTTCACGCCCCACGGGCCGGTGGCTTCGTCTACGATATGCAACAGCCGGGTATTGATGCTGTCTCGTTGAGACAACATTTCATCCAGCTCCATCGAACCGAGTACGGTACGAAAGTTGGTCATGGTAAGGTTTTTGATTGCCAGTTCCAGATTACTCACTTCATAGGCGGCGCGTGGCGCATCCACGACCTGAATAAAGCAGACGGCATCGATCGTAACGTTGGCATTGTCCTTGGAGATAATTTCTTGTGATGGAATCTCAAGCACTTGTTCCATTACATTGATTTTACGTCCTATTCTGTCCATGAATGGAATGAGGATATTTAAACCCGGCATCAATGTCTTGGTGTAACGGCCAAAGCGCTCCACCGTCCACTGGTAACCTTGCGGTACTATCTTGATCCCGGACCATACAATAACCAGCGCGACAAATATCAATACGGGAATCACACTTAGCATGGTTTTCACCTCCAAAGGTTGTTTTAAAAATAATGCACTGAAATAAAAGTGTATTTTTCTTCATCCTGAAAAAGTCATTCTAGCGCCGTCGGGGTGTAAAACCTATCTTTTCGCAGGCGTAATCGCGCGTTGTTATTGACGCATTATCTGAAAATAGCAAAAACGAGAGGTG
>NZ_JAGFPF010000321.1:0-1787 GCF_025962695.1 Candidatus Symbiopectobacterium sp. NZEC135
GGTGATAATCCACATGCAGGTTGTAGGTGGGTACGCCTTTGCCTGTTCAGGAGAACAGCGCCCAGTCTGCAGCAAGGTCAACCAATGTGGCGAGAATGCCACCGTGAATATATTTCCCGTCAGGATTGACGATAAATTCATCGCGAAAAGGTACCTGTAGGGTTATTTCACCCTCGCCAGCGTGTTGTACTCTTAAGCCCAGCCATTGGTGATAAGGGCCTTTCAGTAATTTTTGTTCGATATCCTGTGCGTTCATGCTTTGTTTCCGAATCAGGGGGTAACAACCACTTTGCCTAATACTTCGCGGTCACGAATCAGTCGTAACCCTTCCACCGCTTGTTCCAGCGGTAGCACACGGTCAATCAATGGGGTAATGCTTCCTTCAGCGACCAGCGCCAGTAGCGCAGTCAGATTTTCTTCATAGAAGCTGTTGGAACCTTTGATGTTGAGCTCGAAACTCCAGACGTAGCGCAGATCCTCCTGAGGGTCATACCCTGCGGTGGCGCCACATACCAGCAGAGTGCCGCCACGTTTCAGACATTTCAGCGACGGGCGCCAGGTGTCTCCGCCGGTGAAGTTGATCACCACATCGACGCCACCTTCGTGGGTGCGCCGCTGTGGTTTGCCATATTTTTCAATGGCCCAGCGCGAGAAATCCTGTTCGCGGTAATTCACGACATGGTCAGCGCCAAGCGCCTGCAGAGCTATCGCTTTTTCATCACCCCCCGCGCACGCGATCACTTCTGCGCCGAGGTATTACGCCAGCACAATACAGGCGGTGCCGACACCACCACTGGCCCCGAGGATCAATACCCGGTCCCCGGCTTTGATGGTGTTGTGGGTGATTAACATGCGATGTGCAGTGCCATAGGCCACAGGAAGTGCGGCAGCCTGCTCGAAGGTAACGCCATCCGGCAAGGCGATAAGCTGACGCGCATCGACCAGCGCATACTCCGCCATGCCACCATCGGCCATTTCTCCCAGTAGACCAATACCCGGTTTTAGTGGGTTCACCAGCACCCGATCGCCAATGCGCCAGCCCGTCACGTCTTCACCGATGCTGTCGATGGTGCCGGCTAAATCGAGTCCTGGCACTACCGGCAGTGGGATTTTGATACCCGGCATCCCCTGTACAGTGAATACATCGTGGTAATTGAACGAGGATGCTCCTACACGTACCACCACATGTCCGGCCTGGGCTTGCGGTCGAGCTTTCTGGCTATCAATCTGTAATTGCTCGAGCCCACCATGTTGCTGTAATACCAATGCTTTCATCGTATTACTCGAAAAAAGTGTGTTACTCACGTACATCTCTCCGTTATTTCAGTTTTTTCGAAGCGAGATAAGGACGCTGATCAAACAAGTCGTTATTCAGCTCGCCTTTAATAGAACCGCTGCCTAACAGCACCGCGTGTTCACGTTTCAGGGTATCGATGTCAGCCGTTTCAAAGGACATCTGATTCATGCGGTCCCATAGGCTAACGTAGGCACGCGCCTGGTCTTCCGGCAGACTGGCTTTCACTTTAAGGATATTTACAACGTCATCAGGGTGAGCACGTCCCCAGTCCAGCGTGTCGCGCAGTGCCGCGATCACTTTTGCGACGGTTTCTGGCTGCTGGGTAAGCAATTCATTGCGCACGGTACCTACGCCGATATAGGGCTGAGCATCGCTGTGGGTCAGTTTTTTCCACTCATCCGCATAGGTACTGATAACCCGCAATTTCAGATCCGGTAATTGCTTTACCGTTAAGGACCGTAAGGCTGCTGCATCCACCTGCTTTTGCGCC
>NZ_JAGFPF010000322.1:0-1786 GCF_025962695.1 Candidatus Symbiopectobacterium sp. NZEC135
GACCTGAGTGCAGACAGCGCGGTTTTCATCACGGGAAGCGAGGGAATAGACGTGGCAAACAGTACAGGATTGCAGTTCACGGTAAAGGTCGGTGCATTGCCCGCCTCGACCTTTGCCGTGGTGGATTTTCAACTCAGCGAAGCACTTAACCAGTCATTCTCCCTGTCGCTGAATCTGGCGAGTGCCTTGCCGGATGTCGATTTTGGTACGGTGCTGGACCAGCCCTGTGAGCTGCTGGTGTGGTACAACGGCGAGTTGAAGCGCAGAGTGAACGGGATTGTCAGCGCCTTTGCCCAAGGGGACACCGGTTTTCGCCGTACCCGCTATCAGATAGAGGTGCGTCCTGCACTGTGGCGGCTGGGTCTGCGTACCAATGCCCGCATCTTTCAGGCGCAAAAGCCGGAGGTCATTATCGGTACCTTGCTGGAAGAGTCCGGCATTACCGATTACGCCTTTGCGCTGCGTAACGACCATGCGGTGCGTGAATACTGTGTGCAGTACCGGGAAAGCGATTTGGCGTTTATCACCCGGTTGGCGGCTGAGGAAGGTCTGTACTTCTTCCACGAGTTTGACGCGGGTAGCCACCGCGTGGTGTTTGCTGATGATGCCGGGGCTCTCAGCAAAGGCCCCGAGCTGTTCTTTAATCTAGCCGCTCAGGGTCTGAGCGAAGGCGACTATGTGCGCCGTTTCCGCTATGCCGAGGCGGTCAGCACCGCAGAAGTCGCCCTCAAGGACTACAGCTTCAAAACGCCAGCCTACGGTCTGCTGCACAGCAAGCTGAGCGCTGAACTGGCGCACCAGCGCGAAAGCTACCAACACTTCGACTATCCCGGACGTTTTAAACAAGACTCGAGCGGCAAGGCCTTTACCGGCTACCGGTTGGATGCATTACGCGCCAATGCCATGACCGGCTCCGGCGAATCCAATGCCGCGATGCTGATGCCGGGCAGCAGCTTTACCCTGACCGAACACCCCAATTCGATGCTGAATAGCGACTGGCAACTGGTCGCGATAACCCACAGCGGGCAGCAACCACAAGCTCTGGAAGAAGAAAGCGGCGGTGAACCCACCACTTACAGCAACAGCTTCGAGGTTATCAGTGCCAAAAGCACCTGGCGTGCCGACCTGCCGTACAAACCGATGGTGGATGGCCCGCAGATAGCCACCGTGGTGGGTCCGGCGGGGGAAGAAATCTACTGCGATGAACATGGCCGGGTGAAGCTGCAATTCCCGTGGGACCGCTACGGCGCCAGCGATGACCAAAGTTCCTGCTGGGTGCGGGTTAGTCAGGGCTGGGCAGGCGGTCAGTACGGGCTGATAGCCATTCCGCGCATCGGGCATGAGGTGATTGTCAGTTTCCTCGAAGGCGATCCGGACCAGCCTGTCGTGACGGGTAGAACCTTTCACGCCACCAATCCGTCACCGTATCCACTGCCCGCCAATAAAACCCGCACCATTTTGCGCTCCCAGACGCACAAAGGTCAGGGATTTAACGAGCTGAGTTTCGAAGATGCCACGGATAACGAAGAGATTTTCCTTCACGCTCAGAAGAATATGGCTGTGCGGGTGCTCAATTCCAAAGATGAGCGTGTGGACTATAACCGTACAACCAGCATCGGACATGATGAAGAACTGGTGGTTGCCAATAATCGCAAGGTTACGGTGGAAGGCAATCAGGATTACAAAACCACGGGCAACCATTTATCGCTGACGGAAGGCGATCGGGGCATACAGGTTAAGGGCGATCTGGCGCAGAAAATCAGCGGTGTATTCAGCGTGGACAGCA
>NZ_JAGFPF010000323.1:0-1784 GCF_025962695.1 Candidatus Symbiopectobacterium sp. NZEC135
TTGCAGCAGGCGTTGCCGGTAACCTTCGGCTATAAAGCGGCTATCTGGTTGGATATGTTCGATCGCCATCAGGAGCGTCTGGATCAGGCGCGTCCTCGCATTCTGGTTGGGGAATTTGCCGGTGCCGCCGGAACGCTGGCCTCTCTGGGTGATAAAGGCCTGGAGGTTCAGAAAGCGCTGATGGAAGAGCTGGGATTGGGTGTGCCTGTCTCTACCTGGCATGTGGCGCGCGATGGTTTTGCCGAAGCGGTTAACCTGCTGGCGCTGATGACCGGTTCGCTGGGCAAGATTGCCTATGACGTGATGTTGATGGCATCCAATGAGTTTGGCGAACTGTATGAACCCTTTGTGAAAGGCCGCGGTGCCAGCAGCACCATGCCGCAAAAACGTAATCCTATTTCGAGCGAATTGATGCTGGCATGTGCCAAAGGCGTGCGGCAGCAAGCCGGTTTGATGCTAGATGCCATGGTGCAGGATCTCGAACGCGCCACCGGGCCGTGGCATGCAGAATGGATCGCCATTCCTGAAAGCTTCATTCTCTCCGCCGGTGCTCTGCATCAGGCCAACTTTATGCTCAGCGGTCTGATCGTGGACGAGCAGGCGATGGCGCGTAATCTCGATATGACCAAAGGACTTATCGTAGCAGAAGCCGTCATGATGGGGCTGGCGCCTTATATTGGTCGGCAGGATGCGCACGATATTGTCTACGACGCCTGTCGTATCGTGAATGAGAAGGGCGGCAGACTGGCGGATGTGCTCAATGCGATGCCGAACGTGGCGGACCGTCTGGCTCCGGAACTGATTGAGCGTTTGACCGATCCGACCAACTATCTGGGTATGGCGCCAGAAATGGTCGATCAAGTGCTGAAAAGCTCTGCCAGCCGGTCGTAATGTCCGGCGTTCACCCGCTCTACGAATGAGGAGATGATTATGTCATCGGATTCATCCACAGGGAAAAAGGTGTTCGCCGTAGCGGTGCCCATTGTGTTGGGCATCGCTATCTGGCTTGCTCCCGTACCTGCCAACCTTTCGCCCCAGGCATGGCATATGTTCGCCATTTTTGCTGCTACCATCGCAGCCATCTTGACGCAGCCATTGCCCTCGGGGGCGGTGATGCTAATCGCGCTTTGCGTGGCTATCTTCACCCAAACGCTTACCGAAGCAAAAGCGCTGTCTGGTTTTGCCAGCGGCACCGTGTGGTTGATTTTCTGCGCTTATATCCTGTCTTTGGGCTTTGTCACTTCAGGGCTGGGTAAGCGTATTGCTTATAAGATGCTTTCTTTGTTTGGCGGAAGCAGTCTGGGTATTGCCTATTCACTGGGTATTTCCGATTTGATTATGGCACCCGCAATGCCCTCGGTAACCGCCCGTTCAGGGGGAATCATCTTCCCCATCGCGCGCTCTATCAATACCGTATTGGGATCGGCTCCGGGTGAAAGCGGCAAAAAGATCGGGGATTTCCTGACCATGGTCTGCTTTCAGTTTACCCCGATTACCGGTGCCATTTTCCTGACCGGTATGGCCGCGAATCCCTTAGTGAGCAGTCTGGCAAAAAGCTCGCTGGGCGTTGAAATCACCTGGAGCGGTTGGTTTATTGCCGCTGTGGTTCCTGCCCTGGTCTGCTTTTGTTTGATGCCGTTATTGGTGTACAAGCTGGTGAATCCTGAACTGAAGCGCACGCCTGAAGCCAAAGTGATGGGACGTGAGGCGCTGTCTCAGTTAGGTCCGATGACCACAACGGAAAAGAAAGTGGCGTTTGGTTTTCTGTTGGCATTGGTTGGGTG
>NZ_JAGFPF010000324.1:0-1777 GCF_025962695.1 Candidatus Symbiopectobacterium sp. NZEC135
ACCTGTGGACCGAAAAAACAGCTCAGAGTGTGGCGAGCTGCCTACAGTGCGCTGCAACTGATTGAGAATGATGAGTCGATTGCTACCGTGGCCTGGAATAACGGTTATGCATCATCATCTCATTTCTCCACGGAAATCAAAACACTTTTTGGTATAACCCCAAGGGAATTCAAAAATTTGGAAGGCTTTCTGAATGAATAGAATAGGTAAAATGGATTTTTATCTACTAGGGGTTGTTATAGGAATCAGCATGGTTTTTCCTGTATCGGGTGCGTTGCCGATAGAGAGCATGACACAGAATGATGAAATAAACAGCAGGGACGCTTTTTCAGCTGATAACACAACGACGTATGTTGCTAATAATAATAGCGTCCAGCAACTTTTTTATGTGCTCGGTGGGGTATTGAAAAAACCTGTTATTGTCAGCGTGGAAGCTGCTAAAAAACGTATTTCAGGTAATTTTGATTTGACGAACCCGCGCCAGTTATTAAATATGTTATCGGCCCGTATAGCCTTGATCTGGTATGACGATGGCAGTTCGATTTATGTCTACGATGTCAATGAGATGCAGAGCCGCGTAATCAAGCTGGCCTATGCTTCGTTTAATCGCCTGGAGGCCTACTTACAATCGACGGGATTATATGACGATCGTTTCCCACCGCGGTCTCACAGTGGTTCCGGTTCGTTTTATCTATCGGGACCGCCCGTTTATGTTGAACTCGTGGCAGCAGCGGCAAAGTATATTGATAGTACCTACTCTCAGCCAGGTGCTGGAGAGAACGTTATCAGGGTAATCAAGTTGAAAAATACCTTTGTTAACGATCGGGCATATTCACTGCGAGATACGCCAATCACTATTCCGGGGGTGGCGACGGTACTCAATCAATTGCTCAACAGCAGGAAGAGTCATAATAGTGCCAATATAACGCTATCTGGTGAGCCAGATGCCATTGAAAATGACATGCGCTACACCCAGGATGGTGGATATATTCGCCAAATGAGAAACCTACTTCCGTCAACAGGAGACAATTATAGCCAGCGACCCCGTCAAGATGAGGCATTCAACGGCGTGGAGGGTAATGCAATAAATATTGTTGCGTATACCGATACCAATAGTTTACTGATCCAGGGTAGTGAAAAACAGGTTGCCTTTGTGGACGATATTATTCGTGCGATAGATATTGCCAAACAGCAAATCCAACTTTCACTCTGGATTATCGACATCTCGAAAAATGATGTAGAAACCTTAGGGGTAGCGTGGCAAGGTCAGGCAAGTATAGGAAATGTTGGTATTAATTTTAATGGCGCTACAAGCGCATTGAATCCAACCAATAGTATGAATTTTCTAACAAAAGTCAGTGCGCTGGTTGAGAAGGGAAATGCACAAGTGGTTTCTCGGCCAGAGCTTCTTACCCAGGAAAATGTCCCAGCGTTGTTTGATAATAATAGCAGTTTCTATACCCGATTATTGGGAGAACGTTACTCATCATTAGAGAAAGTGACATTTGGCACGATGATCAGTGTTATTCCTCGTTTAGGGAAACAAAGCCAGGAAATTGAGATGATACTCAATATCCAGGATGGAAAAATACCGCAAGTTAATGGCGTCACGGAGAGTATTGATACGTTGCCCGTTGTGAACAATACGCAAATCAGTACCACAGCCCGTGTTCCGATGGGCTACAGCCTGTTGATTGGCGGTTACAGTCGCGAACAGGATGAGCTGCGTGGTGCTGGTATTCCATTGCTCAAAGATATCCCACTAGTGGGAAAGCTG
>NZ_JAGFPF010000325.1:0-1776 GCF_025962695.1 Candidatus Symbiopectobacterium sp. NZEC135
TTATCTATTTTATCTGAAGCCAATAGCTTTTCTGTTATTGAACTCCAGGGATCAGGTGGCGTCGTTGGCGTATTTCCACCGTACGATGTGGCCGTCGCATTGCTGCCATAAACGGTGATATTACCTGGGGAAGATGATGCTGTCGGTGCTGTCGGTAAGTGATGCCCATTCACGTTGTCCGTTGCATCTGACGTTCCCACCGCCTTTTCTGAGGTGCTTGGCTTCGCAGCGCCAGTGGGCGTTTGACGCTGAAGCGCTAATGGGATTGACGCAACAGCATCAAAAATTTTCATATACCCAAAGCGGATAATCGCCCCGTGGATATCCGCGTGATCCTGGTTTGCGGCTTTTGCCTCCTTGGTAATCCCCATGACCTCATCATCGATCACGTTGAAGCACATACGAATATTGCCAGAGAAAATCTGTTCAATATTCGAGCGCGCCCACTCACGATCGGTGACATTATGATATTCACACCACGCATTGATCGACTGATTGAGCATATGCGCGGTGAGATCCTCCAATATATCCTTACTGTAGGTTTCAAGCAGCGGTGCCGCTGCTACCCAAAATTGTTTATCGTCTTTAGTGACATTTTTTACATGTTTATTCAGACTAATATTCGCGTTGAACTCCTCAGGCTCTTTTATGATTTCGGAACAAAAACGGTCGCATAATTTTTGATAACAGGCTTTCTCGGTTGAAGTGAAATTAGCTTCCTTAGTGGAAAGCAGACCCAGAACGCTTTTGAATAACTCACGGCATTCAACCGTTGTATTGGCATTGCGTAACGCTTCAGGCAGCGCGGCTTGCGACTGGGTGTGAATCAATCCGTATACACAGCCTACTTTGTCGGGTGCATGGATAAAGTTTTTTACGGCTAGCGAAACACCGTCGTTAGCGCACCCAACCACATTATCAGTCACTGTCTCAATCTGGGGGAGCTCTCGATTCATTCGATGATAAACATCGGCCTGAATATACCTGCCAAACCCTGGACTTACATTTCCAGATGCTCCAATTGTCATAAAGCCTCCACGATAATCAGTAATTAACTAATTTTCTCAAACTCACTACGATACTATTTCTTACTCGTTCTATATGTTTAACCACCACACGCCAACACCGTGAGCAGGTAATTTCGGCTCTGGGTTCAGGTATTCTGGGACGCATCGCATCCATGTGTGCATTGACTGATGGGTTATCCCCATAAACGGGCGGAGCGTTATATACTGGTACTTTTCTAAAATAGCGGACACGCCGTTCTTTCTGATAAAGCTCTCGCTCCCTGTCCGTCATCGGCTGATTTTTTATCACCTCAACCTTCTCCGGTATACTATAATTATATCGATAAACATAATCTTTTAGATTACATAATTCTGACGTTGTCATTGCCGAATTTCTCATCAAATTATAATACGGCAAAAGAATGTCACTATTATTTCTGGGTTTGAAATTCATAGATATTTTAAAAAACAGGTGGATTGAATATTATGACAGTGCTTTTAGTACCTCTCTGGCACTCTCCCCCAGCGTACTGATGACACTACTCAGTACTTTGTTTAAATTATCGAATGTGCTGTTCGCCTGACTATATCGCTGGGCGAAAGATTGCATGTTACTCTGGAAAGCGCTGCTTACAGAATTGAAGCTCGCCAGCCAGGCCTGATAGCGGGTGGTCGAAACATCAGTATACGAACCATCATCCGTTACTTTCGCCAAAGAAACGCTATCAAAGGTATCCTTGTTAAAACTGACTTTCCCATCTGTACTGAC
>NZ_JAGFPF010000327.1:0-1774 GCF_025962695.1 Candidatus Symbiopectobacterium sp. NZEC135
CGCCCCTACTGTTCTTAACCAGGAAGGAGTTACTGTCGTAATGGCCTCCCACACTCAGCTCAACGCCTGGCAGCATGCGCAGCAGCGCTTTACGGGTTTCAGCCGCGTGAATCCGGACCTGATAATCCTGTTCCCGCAGTTCCGGTCGGCTGACCAGTGCGGCTTCTTCAAGGGTTTTTTGGTCTACGTTCAACTGCGGAACAATTTGCTCGCTGCTGCTCGGCAGTGCCAGTTTGAACGGGGTATCCAGCGGCAGGTTCATCAGAGTGGCAAGTTCAGTTTTGGCCAAGGACAGTGCCCGACGCTGTTCTTCCAACTGGCGGGTAGCATCGATCAGCGCCCGACGATAGCTCAATGCTTCAACAGGGTCACCGACCTGTTGCACCGTCATGCGCTCACTGGCCTCACGTGCCTGATTTACCCGTGCGATCAGCCCGTCAATTTGGCCTAATAAACGCTCAGCGGCGACCGCACGCCAATAGGCAGAACGCACATCTTGCAGAATGGTATGTACCACCTTGCGCTTGCGTTCCTCGGCAATCCAACGCTGATCGGATTTCTGTTTGGCGCTGACGTAGCTGACGCCGAAATCGAGTACGTTCCATACCATGGTGAGATCGGCCACGTCACGATCGCGATCTTGTGAGGTTGATGGTTCAAGGGATGTACGCCCTGTTTCAACGCTGCGGCTGCTGGATGCGCTCATATTATTACGCCCCACGTAGCCCGCTGAGGCCGCCAGCTTTGGCAGCATATCATAACGCGCCAACTCCAGTTGCTGCTGGGCCAGCGCATTCTCCATCACCTTTAAACGTGATTCGAGGTTGTATTTCAGAGCGCGCGCCATAGCGTCATACAGGCCAATCGGCGCGGTGACCGGTTCTTGCTGGCTGAACATCGCCACCCGATCCTGCTGGCTGCGCTGCGTGCTTTCCGCCCTGGTAATGGGGTCGCTGGTCACGGCGCAACCGCTGAGTGCGACCACCAATGCACTCAGGCTAAAAAGTTTTCGTCCCTTTATCCATATTTCACCGCTGCCCAAGGTTGTTAATGCCGACAACCGGCTTGCCACAAACATGTTCGTCATAACGTTAGCGCCTTCTGCTGTAGACTTGTTGTTATCCCTGTTGCTGACCCCTATCGGACAATGCCTGCTCAATGGCCGACAGGCGTTGTCCTTCAGCATCTCCAATCTGTTGTAATTGCTGATGCAACGACGGGGTAAATGTCGCTGCGGTTTGTTCGGTTACAGGAGTCGTGCCGCCTGCCCTCGCGGTATCTGGATTCGTGCCGATACCCTTCCAACTGCCTTGGTCAAACACTTCCATCGGCGTTAGCGATGGCAAGTAAATGCCAGAGAACACGCTGGCAAGTGAGGACGAGCCACCCAATGCAGGATCCTTGCTGAAGCTTGGGAACGATCCCAATGAACTGTCAAACTGGGTACCGTTACTGTGTGCCCGCCCACCAGCGAAGGTCGAGGCCACCTCGCTGGTTGGCACGTTGTCCGCTGGGCGGTCGTGGCGCGTGGAGGCGAAGATGGTGGACATCATTGAACCTGCTGCGGCTGTATTTCCGGTGTTGAAACCGCCGAGCGAGTTTGATGAGAACAGTGAACCCAAGGTCTGTGGCGCAGCGCTCGCTGTCAGGGATTGCGGCGTTTGGCTTTCTCCCGAAGGGGATACGCTGACACCGTTGGTCACGCGGAACTGCGGATCGCCGCTGGGAACATCCGTGCGGGTCACGGTCAGGGTAAAGTTGGTACTGACCGACG
>NZ_JAGFPF010000326.1:0-1774 GCF_025962695.1 Candidatus Symbiopectobacterium sp. NZEC135
GCACTGGATGGCATGTTGGCACGCGAGTGTCATCAACAATCGAAGCTTGGCGCCATCCTTAATGAAACCGGTGATGTTATCTCTGATATCGCGCTGTATTTGCCGTTTATGCTGCTTCCCAACAGCCATGCGCTGCTGGTTGTGGTGATGCTGCTTTGTGCGCTGATGACGGAGTTTTGTGGCGTGCTAGCGCAAACCATCAATGGGGTACGCAGCTATGCTGGCCCGTTGGGCAAGAGCGACAGGGCGCTGGTCTTTGGTGCCTGGGGGCTGGGGCTGGCTATCTGGCCGCAGCTTACCGTGTGGAATAATGCCGTGTGGGGCATTGCAACCCTACTGCTGCTGTGGACCGTGGTGAATCGCTGTCGGAGTGTGTTAGGCGAAGAGCGGGTAAATTGATACTGTTGGACAACCCACCGGCAAATATAAGGACATTATTCTCATGAGCAATTTACGGACGGCGGACGAGCGGTTTTTTTTGACCAGTGATAACACCGAACTGTTTTATCGCCACTGGCCTGCAATGTCAGTGGGCGCAACGCCCAAGGTGATGGTCTTGTTTCATCGAGGGCATGAGCATTCCGGGCGACTGCAACACATTGTTGATGAACTGGCGATGCCGGATACCGCATTTTATGCCTGGGATGCCCGTGGTCATGGACGTTCTCCCGGTCAGCGTGGCTATAGTCCCTCATTGTCTCGTTCAGTGCAGGATGTTGACGAGTTCGTCCGTTTTGCCGCTGATGATAGCCGGGTTTCAATGGAGGATGTGGTGGTGGTGGCGCAAAGTGTCGGTGCGGTGCTGGTTGCCACCTGGGCGCATGATTACGCACCGCCCATTCGCGGCCTGGTGCTCGCATCGCCTGCATTCAAGGTTAAATTGTATGTACCGTTTGCGCGCCCGGGTCTGGCGTTGATGCATCGCCTGCGGGGCCTGTTTTTCGTTAACTCCTATGTGAAAGGCAAATATCTGACACACGATGCGCAACGTGTGGAGAGTTTTAACCAAGACCCACTGATTACCCGCCCCATTGCGGTGAATATTCTGCTGGATCTCTACAACGCGGCGGAACGCATCGTCAGCGATGCCAGTGCCATTACCTTGCCTGTGCAACTGCTGGTTTCCGGCACCGATTACGTGGTGCATCGACAGCCGCAGATTGATTTTTATCAGCGTCTGCGTAATCCCATTAAAGAACTGCATGTATTGCCGGATTTTTATCACGACACGCTGGGCGAAAAAGAGCGGCACCTGGCTTTCGACAAGATGCGCGGCTTTATCGATACGCTGTACGCCATGCCGCCACAGCGTTTTGACTACAGTAATGAAGATCGCTGGAGCCATGGTGCTGATAGCTGGCAGATGCTACGCGGCGGGCCGGAGCCTTACTCGCTGGACGATATCGCGTATCGTGGTTTGCGTTATGGCATGAAGATGCTGGGCACGCAGTCCACGGGCGTCCGTTTGGGGTTTGAAACCGGGTTTGATTCCGGAAGTACGCTGGATTATGTCTATCGAAACCAGCCTCAGGGAAGCAGCGCGTTGGGGCGTCTGATCGACAAGCAATATCTCAACAGCGTGGGGTGGCGAGGGATCCGTCAGCGCAAAATCCACCTCCAGATGCTGATTCAGCAGGCGGTTACGGCACTGGTTGAAGAGGGAAAAACGGTCCGAGTGGTCGATGTTGCCGCTGGGCACGGGCGCTATGTTCTTGATGCGCTGGAAGGTGATGCTGCGGTGAGCGAGATTTTGCTGCGCGACTACACCGAACTG
>NZ_JAGFPF010000328.1:0-1755 GCF_025962695.1 Candidatus Symbiopectobacterium sp. NZEC135
CAATGCTACAAATGAATTTATGAATTCGCAGTTTGATGACGATAATTACGATACCTTTGTCCTCAATAAAGATGGCACAATTATTTATCATCATGATAAAAATCGAATTGGGCAAAAAATAGACGACAACTCTTTAAAACAGATGGCGCTATTAGGGAATAAAGGCAATTTTCGTCTGACAGATTCACAAGGCGCAACATTTTTAGCCGGGTTTGCCAAAGTTAAACGCGCGGATTGGATTATTCTTACGCTACAAACCGAGGATATTGTCACTCAGGCATTAAATAACGTAATGATTGATGTGACCAAGAAAAGCGCTCCGGTGCTGCTCATCACTTTATTTATGATTACCTTGCTGACCATCTATATCGCCAAACCGCTGCGCATGCTGGGATTGGCAGCCAGCCGTATGGACGATCCCGATGTCATCAGCAAGATTCGCGCAGTATCCTCCTGGTATTTCGAAGTTGAGCACCTAAAGCGCGTTATCCTGTGGGGCACTATTCTGCTGCATAAACGTATTGGAAAACTCAGCTCGCAGGCTCACACCGACCCGCTCACCGGCCTGCTCAATCGGCGTGGATTGCATGAAAACATTGAAATGTCGCTGCTCAACAACAGCGTCGTTTCAGTGATTGTTATCGACATTGATCACTTTAAAAATGTCAATGACACCTACGGGCACGATGTGGGTGATGAAGTGATTAAAATGCTGGGACGGCATCTTAAAACCAACTCGCGCAAAACGGATCTGGTGTGCCGAACCGGCGGTGAAGAGTTTTTGATGCTGCTGCCCGGCATTGATATCCATCTGGCCGTGGTCATCGCCGAGCGGCTTCGCAAAAATGTCGCAGAAATGAGTTTTCCCATCTGCCAACACATCACCATTTCGATTGGCGTAACCTCCTTCCTGCCGAAAGAAGTGCCTATCGATGCCGCACTAAAAACCGCTGATAACGCGCTGTATCGCGCTAAAAAGGCTGGGCGCAATAAAGTGATCGTGCAGGATATCCCTGAGGATTTGGCGCTAATGCTGCATAAGCAGCAAAATGATTAGTGCTGGAGGGGAAAGAAAAACCCCGTAACCTTTTACTTGGCTACGGGTGATATCTATTCCCAACACACTGATATATTACGTAAAGAATAATACTGCCTGTACGGCAGTGAACAGCGGGTTTAGGGCCTGACGGCTTCAGGTTGATTTTCTAAGCTGCCTATTCGGCAGTGCACTGTGCATGCAAGCAAGTGGGGGCTCCCTCAGCTTTCTAAGCTGCCTATACGGCAGTGCACGATTAAGGCGGCATAGTTATAAATCAACGGGATTTCTAAGCTGCCGTATAGGCAGTTTAGAAAATCACAGATTATCCGGCGGAAAGAAACGCTAGTGCACTGCCGCACAGGCAGCTTGGCAAGTATCAGTTTCATGGACGCAGCGGGTTCGTCGGTTCTCTGCTGTCGAGCAACGTAAATAGAGATCAAAACGAGGTCCAGTCCTGATTATTCTGTGCGGAGGTGCCTGTAGCTAACGCCAGCGTAGGCTTGGCAGGCCGGGTAACCGTTGATTCCCGCGCGGTCAACGGCGTGGCAACCGTCTCCCCGGCGTTAAGTTTGAATGCGCTCACCGTATGGGTTAATGCCGAAGCCTGAGATTGCAGCGACATCGCCGCCGCGGCTGACTCTTCCACCAACGCAGCATTCTGCTGAGTCGTGGTATCAATCTGTCCAACGGCGACGTTAATCTGGCTGACGCCATCG
>NZ_JAGFPF010000329.1:0-1764 GCF_025962695.1 Candidatus Symbiopectobacterium sp. NZEC135
GGCGTATTTTCGCAATAGTCTTGCCACACTGCACGCAACATTTCCTCAAAATGGGTTGCTGGCGTAATGCCGTCAGGCTTGGGTCGTTCAAATTTGGAACGCATTTCTTGTCGGTATTGGTTAAGTTCATCAAGGCGGGTAGACCATGCGACAGCCTTGGTGACATAATCCGCTTTTGAGGTGGCAACAAAACCATTCAACCCCAGCCATTGCAAAGCCGCAACGCCTTGTTGTGTTGGAAGGGTTTCCCCTGAGATCGTCAAGGTCGGTACGCCCATCCACAGCGCATGGTTAGTGGTTGTTCCACCAGTGTAGGGATAGGTATCCAGAAGCAGATCGATTTCATGGTGCGCAGCCAGATATTCGTGCATTCCCATTTTTTCAAGGAAAAGTAACTGTTTGGGTTCCACTCCCAACGCTTCAAGCTTGGCACGGATAATATCAATATTTTTCTGCCCAGCTAACGCACCAATGATAATTCTGCTATTGGGTACCGCTTTCAATACTGCCGCCCAGGCCTCAAATATATAGTCATTCAATTTCTGCATGCGGTTCATACTGCCAAAAGTGAACTGGCCACGTTTAATCGCCGGTAACTCATTCACATCAGGACTATTATCGGTCGGTTTGAACTGTTGAGTACTGCGCACATAGAGTGTCTTTTCGGTAAACTGTCGATCAAAACTCTCAGGAAGCGGTTGCAAATTCAAGATAAGGAAATAATCCATCGCCCGCATGCCGGTGGTGCCCGGATAACCAATCCAACTGATCTGAATCGGCGCGGGTTTAAACGCAAACATCGGCAAGCGGTTATGCCCCGTATGGCCTGAGAGGTCGAATAAAATATCGATTTGTTCCTGGTTAATCAACGCAGCCAGTTCCACATCGCTCTTGTCATAAACGGCATGCCACCCTTGCGTCGCCTTTTGCAATTTACGGGACATATCGTCGTATTGATGCGACGTTGCAAAGGCATGGATGGAATAAAGATCGGTATTGAGCGATTCCCAGAAAGGACTCAAAAAATTACTGACAGGGTGTCGGCAGAGATCGCCTGAAACAAATCCAATACGCAATTTACGCTCAGGATCACGAAGCCCTGAATACGAAAAGTTACGTTGATACTGTTGCGCTCGCTTCTCAACCATATCACCGAACTCACAGTGTTCGGCGAACAATGCCTCTGAAGAAATTTGCACATCGTGAGACAGACTAAACAAGTAGTTGCTATGCAAAATGTAATTATCAGGAGCAAGGGTACGCATACGGCGAAAGCACTCAACGGCCTCCGCCATGCGCCCTTGATTACTCAGCAGACTGGCTAAGTTACTCAGAATATTGGCATCGTCGTGAGAATACTGTTCCGCTTTACGCAGACAGGCTTCAGCCTGAATTGGGTTATTGCTCTCTTTATATAACGCCCCCAGCAAATTCCAGGTTGCGACATTGCTCGGATCGCAACGTAAAATTTTCCTTGCCAAACGCCCGGCATAGTAGTTTTTATCGGTGTGCCAAAAGACATGCGCTGCATCAAGGTACACTGACCAACTGGTCGCATGCAGCGAAAGCGTTTTCATCAAAGCGGCTAATGATTCATCAAAAGCGTTGGTCTTTAGATACGTTTGCGCTAGCAAATGCTGATAATGAATGTTGTCAGGCATTTTGCCCACCAACGTTTGGGCGGCCTGACGCGCTTCAGAAAAGTCATTATTGACGATAAAATCGATAATACGTTTATAGATCTTTTTGTCTGGCGTCGGTGCT
>NZ_JAGFPF010000032.1:0-49637 GCF_025962695.1 Candidatus Symbiopectobacterium sp. NZEC135
ATTTCTGAGAAACGCTTATCGATTTCAGTCCACATCCCCGTTCCGACAATCCCCGGACAATACGCGTTTACCGTAATGCCGCGGCTGGCATATTCCTTTGCAGCAGCCTGAGTCAGTGCACGCACAGCGAATTTTGTCGCAGAATAGATGCCTAACATCGCAAAACCATCGTGCCCCGCAATAGAACATGCATTGATGATTTTGCCTTTCTGTTGGCGTTCAATAAATTTTTTCGCTGCGTGTAGCGCCGCGAATTTTTTCGCATAGAATTACGAATCATTTTGCATCGTAAAAAAATGAGGCTCACCCCAGATTTAGCGTTGTGCAAAATGATTCGCGTTGCACGCTATGGTTGAGCTTTAGGATATGGCTGGACTTTAAACAATTTGGTGTTAAGCCGCTTTTTTGCGTTTTTGTGCAGGAATTTTATGTATCTGAACTGTTTGAAACGGTGTGTTGCAGCCCTTGCTCGATGCTCACGTAAGTAACGTCCACGCTCCCCTCCTCGGGCTATCGCGTTCATTGCGATAGAGTGATACCACTCCCCGTCCAGCTCATAGAATGTCGATTCGTGAAAGCCCACGTAATCGAAATTACTTGCTTGATAAACTACACCTAACTTGCCACAACGCTCATCTGCGAATGACTGTACCCACTGGACATCTGGAAATAGCTGTTTGATAACCTTTAATGCATAGCTGATCGCTCGGGATTCTGAGTTTTTAGGCATCTTGTCATGTAGCCACAGCCTATTTAATTCCATGTATTGCCTGTTTCCAGTACCACTAACAACTCTAGCGCCTGAATTTGGATTGAGTGCATAGCCCCATTGCATAACACCAACTAATTCTCGTTCAGAGAAAACACCTAAATGTAAGTACGAATTGTTAACAAAACGTCCACTATAATGCCTGCTTGTTACGATAACCCTAGCCAGCCAGCATGGTATCGTCTCAACCCTCAACTCTGGGGAGCCATAACCTACTACGACCCCTTTGTGTGTGATTATTTCTGGTTTTTTTAATATACGAGAAGAATTTTTGTACATATGTAAGTATCCATTCCTATGCAAACGATCGTTTTAGCAGATCAATTTTCCGCAATTGATTTGCCATGCCGATCATTTGTACTTCGCTGCTGTATACCTAACTATATGAAGAGGTTCATATTAATCCCCCCCTTTGTGAGTAGCAGTCCGTCAGCGTTCAATGGTCAGGATGAAGGATTCGCTTGATAGCGTGTTGAAAAAACAGCACTTAACTTACGCTATCTTTACGATTAGAATGGGATTGTGAACTGTTGTTACTAACAGTAATTTGCATTGCACGGTAATAATATCTCTTGGCACTAAAATGGATTGTATAAGTAATGGGACTTATTCAAAGAAAGATAATAAAGACATCCGCCACCATAACGAAAAGACTGGATTTTTTGTTCTTAAAAAGAAAGGATTTTTGTATTGTATCAAATAATTGCTGGGGGCCGAGGCTTTACGAAATATTAAAGAGGGAGTACAACACCCCCTTTGTCGGGCTTTTTTTAACCCCGGAGCACTATATTGACTTCATAAGGAATATAGAATTTTATATTAACATAGAACTGACGGAACACCATTTTTTAACATTTGACCCAATCAATAAAAACCCACTAAGATTTAGCAAAAAATATCCAATTGCATGTATAGAAGGATGTGATATTCATTTCCTTCATTATAACGATAAAGCAGAAGCAATTAGCAAATGGAATAGGCGTAGGGTAAGACTTATAGATTACATCAGAAGAAATGGTGTTAACTCATTAATATTTAAGTTTTGTGACTCATATCCAAATATGGATGTTGATTATTCCATGTCAGAATTTAAATCATTACCTTATGCACGAAAAATATTTTTCGAAACAAAAAAAGAAAGAGGCATACTGAGTAATGACGGGGTTCTTGTTCATGGAGTAGACCTTTTTAGAGCAAGATTATTGTATTATAAACGATATTTAGCATTATTCTCAAATCTTCCCTCGCAAAAAAAACACCGATAAAAATGAGGCTGGGTAATTTATTTTACTATACCTAGCCTTTTTTCATTGAAAAATCAATTTTATCAAAAAAACAATTGACTTACGCAAGCTTTACGATTCTAACGCGATACTTTGCACTTGTTATACTCGCTGTCATATCATTCCATGCGTTCCCATCATGAGTTGCTATATAGACCAGTATATTTAATGCTCTAATAACAATTTTTGAAGCCCCAAAAATGCGAGTCGTGACCCCAGCTGGATTGTTGGTATTCCCATACCCTGACCCTGATGAGGATTCAGCCCAAACTTGATTTCCATCAGGGTCTTTTAGCAGCAATTCAGTTCTCACGAGACAATTCTCTGTATTGAACGGGTTATCAATTACAATTCGGCTATTATTGATTAGTGTGCCAGGGGCAGATTCCGTTCCATTAGGATACAGAATAATATACTCCCCTACTCCTATATCTTCTGGCTTCAGTGTTATATTGGTAGAACCATCGAACGGCACACCATTAATTGTTCTGGGCGTCGCTAATTTGGTCGCAGCCAGAGCCGTGCCCGCCGCCATCGCTAATTTCACATGAGCCGTTGAGGCAACCTGGGTATTGTTTGTTGTTGCTACTGCTGTTGGGGCTGTTGGCGTTCCCGTTAGTGCCGGGGAGGCTAATGGTGCTTTAGCCGCAAGAGCATTAGTCATCGTAGCGGCAAAATTCGGATCATCACCAATTGCCGCAGCCAACTCGTTTAACGTATCCAGCGCCCCAGGCGCTGAGTCAACCAGTGATGCGATAGCCGCCTTCACAAACGCCGTCGTGGCAATTTGCGTGTTACTGGTTGCTGTCGCAGCCGTTGGCGCGGTGGGCGTTCCTGTCAGTGCCGGTGATGCTAAATCGGCCTTTAATGCGGCTAGGGCCGTGACAAACGCGGTTGTCGCAATCTGCATTGAGTTCGTGCCTGCCGCTGCGGTCGGGGCGGTGGGCGCACCGGTAAATGCAGGAGATGCCAGCGAGGCTTTTGTTGCAGCAAGGGCGGCGACAAACGCAGTTGTCGCAATCTGCGCCGTGTTGGTGCCTGCGGCGGCTGTCGGTGCCGTCGGTGCCCCGGTTAGCGCAGGTGAAGCCAGTGGCGCTTTTGCCGCAAGTGCTGCATTCATCGTCGCCGCAAAGTTCGGATCATCGCCCAGTGCAGCGGCCAGTTCGTTAAGCGTATCCAACGCACCTGGCGATGAGTCTACCAGCGCGGCAATGGCGGCTTTTACAAACGCCGTTGTCGCAATCTGCGTGTTATTCACTGTTTGTGCTGCGGTGGGCGCTGTTGGCGTGCCTGTCAACACCGGGTTTGCCAGTGGTGCATAGTCAGCCACAACCGATTTAACATGTGCTGTTGTCGCTAATTTTGTGCTGTTATCCGCTTTGGGTTGTGTGGGGGCCGTAGGATTACCCGTAAGTGCCGGACTGGCATTTAACGCGAATGTCTTTTTCAATGCGGCCAGCAATTGATCGCTTTTCCCGGCATCTGCCGCAATACCCGCATCGGTCATAATAGCAATAATTTCAGCCTGCGCATTTCTGATTGCAGCCTGAACATTATTCATAAATAACGCGGTAACAATAGTTCCCAACTCTCCCGTTAACGGATTGCCATCATGGAAAACATTATCAGGTGATTCAATGGGTGGCATAAGGTTTTGCATGATTAACTGTCCTGATACGAAAAATAGCAGAATGTATGCGCGGGTTTTAAATCGTTAAATACCGATTCAATAACGGTGCCGCCAAACGTCATTAGGCGTTCGCCGACAGCCGATAAACCCGCTCTGAAATAATATTTTTTGGCCGATGTGCCAAACACATTCACACGCCACGTCCAGATAGCGTCATGCACCATCAGGCGTTCACCGCAACGGCTCGTGCCGGTTCTGAACGGATGCAGTTCATCAATGGTGATGGCATACCCCAACCGGGATGCCAGCCGGATAAAATAGGGAATGCTCAGACCGCCGGTTTCGGCAATTTTTATCAGCACATTACCCAGGCGCTGCTGGTAATTACTGTCTGGTGTTGGTGCAATATCGAGAACGCGCTCCCAGTCGGTCAGCAGGCTTTGTGCATAAATGGGTGTGATAGCCCCTAATACACGGTCGGATAGCTGCTGTGCCATATCCAGTACAGCCCCCTCCGCTGCCAGTTCGGCGGCAAGACGAGGCTGTGTCGTGTCGTAGGCAACAGGTGGAAGCAATAAGCCCAGCAGTGTTTTAGCACTCATAACGGCACCACCGTGATATTTCCGGCGCGTATCCACTCCACTTTGTTTTCATTTGTGACCGGATAGACGTTACCTGCTGGGAGTGTGATATTACGGTCAATGACTCCAGCCACTTGAGAAATCATCATTTCTGCCTGACTGCGAATAAACGGATCTCCGGGAGCCAGTGTTTTGATATAGTCAGTTAGCGCGGTAATAATGGCGGCGGTGGCATCTGCCAGAGAAACACCATTTAATAAAACACCGACGGTAATATCGATAGTTTTAATCGTGGGGCCGAGCACTATTGTGTTTTTTGCCGTCACCGGGCGGACATCATCAATATAGGCTTGCACCGCGCTAATAATGTCGGCTGAGGGCAGGCCATCCGCTGAGGTGATCACCACATCCACCGTACCCATCCCGCGACGCAACGGATAGACATAGGCTGAGGTCACACCGGTGACACTCAGCGCCCAGCGTTTGTAGTCATATTTATTGCCTCCAGCGGGCGGACGCCTGATCAACTCAAGAAGACGAGAAAGCATTTCAGCATCCGTCTCCCTGTCGGTTCCGCCCGCCATCACACTGATCGTGACGGTACTGTCAAAGCCGAACGGCGCACTGGCGAATGTGCCTACCGCTGCGGCCGTTGTGTTGCCTGCCGCGCCGCTGGCAGAAGCAATGGCCGGAATAACCACCGAGCCATTAGCACCAACCGTTCCCGCTGCCGTTGTCGTATAGGACAAACTGCCGACAGTGATAACCAGTCCCGCCGCCGCAGGCGCACCCACATTACCGGTTGCAGTGATGGAGCCGGTGGCTGTCGTCGCCGCCTTGCGTGAAATATCGCGTAACCGGCAGTGCATTTCGAGAAATTCGGTGTCGGCGGTATCAGGGAAAATCTGCCGGACAATCCAGCCCTGATGCTGATAAACACCGGTGACGACGCTGGCAACTGACGAGGCCCGGACATAATAATCGCTGTCCTTGTCGATATCGGCAGTGGGTAACAGGTTGCGGATATCACGTAATATCCGGGTGCGGGTTTCCTCAAAGCTGGGGGTGATGTGCGGCATCAGCTTACCCTCACCGGATGCTTAAAGGTCTGTTTTTGGCCCGTGGCATCAACAACGTCAATCAGCAGAATGGCCCAGCCGGGATCCCCGGCAGAGACAGAGACGGAAACCGACGTGGCGGGGCCAGCATCGATAAGCGGTTGCAACGCCTCTTCGGCGTATTGTCGGGCCAGTTTGTACACGCGCGAAACGTCTTTTTCCCGCGCCAGCAGGTGCAGCCGGGAGCCCAACAAGGGGTCTGCCCACCATGAACCCAGTGGGGTCATGAGACGCAGATAAACGGCATTGGCTAATGTCGTTGTCGTCGTTCCGGTGTAGTCACCGGTTGTCGGGTTCAGTAAATTATCCATGCCGCCAGAATGGCAGCATGGATGCAAGGGAGGCAGTGGAAGGGGTTCAGTGGGTTTTAAGGTTTGGCGGGGCCGGTCTGTCCGCCCGAATCGCCATCATGATGATGGCCTGTCAGGCTAATGTTACCCGCTTTGACATCACCATCCGTCGAATAGCTGCCGCCGGTTTGCGTAACACTGCCATTAAACGAGGCACCGTTGCCGCCTTTGATTGCCAGACCACCGTTGCCAGTGATTTTTCCCTGAGCCGTGACCTGTTTGCTGGCCGTGACCATTGGGGTATTAAAATCGGCTTTTTCTTCGGCGTTGACAACAAATTGTTTGCAGTTAACCCGGAACTCATCGCAATCCGTCTCTATCAGACGCCCGCGTTTAAGCACAATTTTTGCACCTTCATCGGTGTAGAGCGCCACTTCGCCCGACTTGAGCGCCTGCAAGCGATAAGCGGCGTGCTCTGTGGCAATCACGATGCTGTGAGACGTTCGCCCGCCCAGCGGCAGCACGACAGCCATCGTTCCGGGCAACGGATTTGAGGTAAAGCCGTAGTGCTGAAACAGTTCACTGTCCTGTAAGGACTCTCCGGCCAGCCCCTTAGCCTGGAAGGTCTGCAACGGGCCATTGCTGTTTACCCGCGTTAAACGGGTTCGGAATGCCAGGCGAATGCGGTTTAACGCCCCGTTAATACGCCTTTCAATATCAGGCCACATCGACAATTGCTGTTTCTCCTTTGCCTTTGCGCTTGCGCTTTTTCTTCTTCTTCGGATAGGCGTCGGGTATCCAGACACCATCCTCTTTGAGCCTGAGCGTGGTGGTTGTGCCGTTCGGGCGGCCACCGTTAAACTCACGCCCCATCAGAAAATACACCGCATCGATACCGTGATATTCGCTGATAACGTGAATGCGTTGCCCTGGCTCCCACAACACGCCGTCCGAGGTGCGGTGGCCGTGGACAATGGCGGTCAGGCTGTAACCGGACAACAGCGCGTCTGACAGCGCCTTGCGGGCGCGGTAGTTGATTTGTTCCTGGTTATCCGCATCCCCCACAACCATCACCTGAGGTCTGTAGTAATTAACGCTCGGGTCTTTTACTACCGCCTTCATACCGTGCTGGCCGGTCTCGGCAACGCCGGTACTCAGCTCAATGTCGCTGTCTGCATCATCCCCCACGTCGACAATCGTGGTTTGCTTCGTGGACGAGTGCGCGTGGCTTTGGGCCAATACCGTCAGTTCTGAAAAGGATTTGTCGATTGAGCTGGCATCGGACAGCGACAGCACATTATTGCCCTTGCCATCGATGCGCATGATGAGTGAGGCTACCGGGGGTTTGGTGTAATCCGGGCCACCGATGACCAGTGTCCCGTCCGGGGCGAACCACGGCCACAAACCACGCGCCGCACAGGCACGCAGCAGCATGTCCCAGGCGCGTTCGCCAGGCTCTGCGCTGATTTTATCGCTGCGGATCGTTCCCTCGGACTCAATGCGGATCTTCGTGATACCCAGCGGGCGCACAATTTGGACCACTACGTCCGGTAGTTCCATCTGGCGGGCGGTAAGTATCGGCGCAGCACAATCGACCAGAACGGCTGCACTGTCACGCCCGGAGAGCGACAGGGTAACACCGCCACGCGCTACAGCACGCTGAACGCTGTCAATGCGCCCGGTCAGCACAGTGTCATTACCCACCTTGACCATGACCGGCACACCGCGCACCACGTCGGCCGGAAATTTCCCTTCGGGCAATCCCAGGCTAACGCTCCAGGCATCAGCGGGGGTAAGGAAATCAGAATCAATCTGGTAGCGTGACCAGTTGCCGTGCTGTTTACCGTTGATAATCACGGACACCGCCGCCTTATCGGTGGCCGGGTTAGTCTGCGTAGGCATTCAGCACGTCTCCCATCGCCAGGTTGTTCGGATCACGTAATTGCGGGTTGAGGCGTTGCAGCTCTGCGGCGCGGGAATAATCCCCGTACCAGCGGTGAGCCATGAGGTGAAGGTTGCCGGGAGCGGTAACGGTTTTTTGCATCAGTTGGGGCTTTTCGTTGATCACCGCTTCGGCCAGCGTCTGCACCGCCAGCGCAATAGTGGCTAACTGGTCGATAACCGGCTGGTACGACAAGCCTGTTGGCTGTGGGCTATTGCTGATTTCATCCATCGCCGGTGCGTAGGTTATCCGGGTGATATCGATGGCGTCCTGTATCATCTGACGCGTTTCGTTGGCGATCTTCTCGATATCGACCGGCGTTAATACTGCCGTCAACGCGCTATCGCTGAGAATGGCGCTGGCTTCATCAACGGCCTCCAGTGCCACGGCTACAGCGACAATCGTTGTCAGTTCGACAATATCACTCGCCACCAGAGTCTGAGGCATATCAACCGGCGCATCGATACGCCCGCTCACCAGACTGACTGGCATAGCCTGGACGGTCTGCAACGTTGAATAGGCGCTCGTCCAGTCAGCCATAATGACAGCGGGGGCGGCAGTGTAATTGGCGGTGGCAATCTGCTGCTGCGTGACTGCCGTTGATACGCTGCCCGAGGTTGCCGACAAGGCTGTATTACCGGATGAGTTGCCACCCGATGAACTGCCCCCGGATGTGTTGCTGCCGGACGATGACACCCCCGCCAATACAGTACCGCTGCCGCTGTTGACATAGGTTGTGTGCAGCGAGCTTTTTGACGCCCCCATTTTTAACGACAGCGCGGAGCGCAGGTCGCTGAAAAAGGCCGAGGGGTAATTGATAAAATCGGTGGTGCCACTGATAAACCCGCTTATGTCGCTGCGGAAAATTGTTGTCATGTTGAGCGCCGCCGTTGCCAGGCCGCGCACCTTATTCATCATTTTCCTGGCCGTGCGCAACGGTTGCGTGACGTTCTCCATCAGCGTGTTAGCGCTGTCGATCACCGCTTGCCCTTGGTTAAAAATCTCGTCGGCTTTAGATAATGGGGAGTCTTTGACGAAAAACGGGTTGCCGGTTTTTGACTGCAAGAACTGAATATCCAGCGTGCAATAATCGACATTCTCCGCATCGTGGTTGACCTGGAACACGCCGACCAGCATGTTTGGCATCGAGCCAAAAACCGGGTGGATCAACTCACCGGCACCGGGTTTTCTTAACGCCTCACGCAGCGATTCAAGGCGTGTCTCGTAATCATCGCCCCAGATAACAGCCTGAATTTGAACGCTGTGTGGCTTGAGGCCCAAATCCTGAATATCCGCACCGTCTATATTGGGATATTCATGCTGGGCCGTGTCACGCTGCTCACTGTCACGGGCATTGATCACATCAAACTTAACGCCCCGGTAAGAGGCATCCTGTAAAGAATTTTCCCAGGACATCAGTAGCCTCCGTTTGAGCCGCGCGTGGCCTGCTGACTGTTAATCTCATTGACGGTTTCAGCCAGCACGCGGCCATCCACCTCAAGACGGATGGTGGCCTGTATCGGTCGCTCAGGTTGTTTGGGGGGAGCCGGTGCGGGCGTAGGATGCATCGCGTCCGGCAGACCGAGCGCCGCAGGCGGCAGGCCACTGCCGATACTGGTTGGTTTACTCCACCAGGTTGAACTGTCATTTTTTTTATCGGTTGATACGGTAAGCGGTTCGATACGAACGGCCGAAACGGGGCGAACACCCACGCCATTATCTGCTGACGCGCCAGGAACGGGCGGCGGGCGAATGCCGGTGTTCTGGTTCAGCAGCGGAAACGTTGTGGGCGCAGTGGTGACATAACCGGGAACCCCATAGCTTTCCGGCCTGGGGATATTTATTGCGCGGGGTTTATTCCACCATGCCTTGATTTCGTCCCAGGCATCCAGTGCGCCAGGCTGCGCCCGCATCGAATCCTGTAGCCGCTCGGTATCGTTCGCATACTGATTCGTCGACAGACGCTGGCGAGCCTGGCTATCACCGCGCTCAACCTGCACCAGTGGTGCATCCTGCGTTGCCTGATAGACGGAAAGCGGGACTAACGCTTTTCCGGCGAGACGGCCTACTCGCCCCCACAAATTAGGCATACGTGTTCCAGGGGGCGTCACTGTTGGTGCGTTAGTGCCTGGCGGAACGGGAGGTGGATTGATACCAGAGGACGCGGGGGGCGGGCCAGACAATATTTTCCAGGCTGCCAGTGCCCCACCAACGGTATATGCGCCAGCGCCAAATGTTGCAATACCCGTTGTGGCCCCTGCAATAGCTGTCGTTAGCCCAGGGTATTCATTTGCATAACCAGTCAATAGGCCAGACAAGCGCCCGATCACATCAGAGAGTGGCTTAATTGAATCTACTTGCCCAAAATCAGCCGTATTCTTCATCTGCTCGGTTTTGAAATCGTTAGTCCCGGCAATAAGCTGATAGTTAATATCGCCAGCAGTCTTCCCAGTCTCTAAATCACGCTGTTCGTTCGCCCCTTTGACAACGTCACGGGCATATTGTCGATTACTGCGATAGCCGATTAATGCCATCAGCGCTTCTCTGTCCGCAATCACTTGCCCAACGGCAGAACCTTCAAGAATTTTAGCCTGAGACTGCATAATTTTACGCCGGTCATCCCCCTTAGCTGTAGTCAGCTTCGCATCGAGTTTTTTATATGCCGGATTAGTTGCAACAACCTTGTCTATAATGGCAACAAAAGCATCTAAGGAATTCATTCCTTTGCCTTGAGCATTAGCTAAACTTCCTGGTAAATCGATGCCTTTCCCATTTACCTTTATTCTGGATGCCGCATTTGCAGCATCTTGACTGGTAATTTTTCCTAAAAGGTTAACAACATTATTGCCTGCTTGATCGCTACTCCCAGCTGTTATTGCGGCGCTTTGGTTGAGCCCCAGCAGGACTGCAAAATCATTTAAGCCTTTCATCCCGTTATTACTGGCTGCGGCTAGCTGTTGCGGCAACCACTTCGCCATATCAGCGAGTTCAAATGAACCAGCTTGCCCCGCAGAAATAGCCATATTGAGTGCCTTACTGACATCTTTATCCTCGATACCAAATGTTTGCTTTAATCGAATGGCTATCTGGGCTAAATCTGTGGGTGCGGCTCCGGTCGCGGTTGAATAACGTTGTAGTTGCGGCAATAAGGTATCGGCAGATTTCATATCGACCGCGCCGGAAGCCAGCAACGCATCAAGCGTATCCGCTGCGGATTCTTTCGTCCCGCCACCTTCTTTGACAGAACGGCGGATCAAAGCATCCATGCTTGCCATGCCAGTCTTTCGACCGTCAACGCCTTGCTCCGCGTAGGCGGTATTCGCCATTGACGCTAATCGACGCTCATAACTCATCTGGTTACGCACCGGCTGCGCGACAACGGCCGTCATGGCCGCCGCCCCTCCGGCAACGGCCAGCGCTCCAGCGCCAACGGCACGCAACTTGTCCATGCGGCTCATCGATTGGGCTGCACCACTTAGCTCCGTGCGCAACCGGCTGACGCGGTCTGTCATCGCACTAAATGCCCGTGATTGCTCACTGGCTGACATCACGCCCATGCGCGTCAGGCGACTGTAGGCCGCGATGGTTTGTTGGATCTCGCGCTGGATCTCGCGCTCGGAACGGATACCGAGCGTTGCGCGGGCGCTGTTGGCGCGTTTAAACTCTTCGCTCAACGCGCGGGATGCCCGTATGCCTTGCTGACTGTTCTGTTGCTGGGATTTAGCCAACTCATCACCGGCTTTTTCCGCCGCTTTGGTCTGTGCGACGGCATCCTGCATTGCCTTGCGCAGCACCTTTGAACCGGTATCGCGGGCCGCCAGTGTCAGGGCCAGTTGCAGATTGCGGGCCATTGATTACGTTCTCCCTTTTTTGGTGGGTTTTCTCGGGCGCTTCTGGCGCAGTGACTTCACGCGGCGGGTTGACTGCTCCCCGGCTGACGGGTTTTTACCGTGCAACCGGGCCAGTGCCTGGATGTAGCCGTCCAGTTCTGAACGGCTCATCGCTTCTATTTGCTGTCGGGTGATGCCGTATTTTCCGAGGGCGAGGACGACGCTGCGGTATCCGGCGAGGGCGGTCTCAATGCCGTCAGCTTTTTTTTAAGGGCTGAGACCTGCGCGTCGATGAGGTCAAAATCATCGTCGGACAACTGGTTAAGCAACAGTTCCGTCGTCACGCTCTCGGCATCAATACCCTCAATCGTCACCACCCGCGCCAGAATACCAACGCGGTAGTGCAGCCCTGCTGCGGCACCTTCCGTGGTGCCTTTTTCATCCTGAGTTTCTTCCAGGGCCGCGATGGTATCGCCGACCACCGGCAGGCGAACGCTGAACGTAAAATGACGCTTACCATCCAGCTCAACGCCATACAACAATGAACCTTGTTCCGTCACCATTATTCCTCCACCCGACGCAGCGCCTGGAACGTGATATCCCGCTTGCCTTCGTTATCGACCGTATACTGCGCACCGACCTGGGTACTGTACGCATCCAGATACGACACTTTTTTACCGCCACTGCCGGAGAGCGGGTATTGCGTGATTTTCACGCCCTCCATGCCCTCCCAGTCCAGATCGCCGCTCAGGGGGATCACTACCGAGACCGTGACCTGATATTCCCGGATGCCGCGTGAAAACCCTTTCGAGCGCCCGGTCTTGTTCATCGTCTTGACCGGTTTACGCCCGGTCTGCGTGTCTTCTTTCAGGTCGGTACACTCGATTTCCTGTCCGTTGATCTCGAGGATAATGGCACCGACATACTCTTCTAAGGCCATGCTATGGGCTCCTTACAGCAACAGGTCGATACGACCGGCGAAAATATGCAACCCGTTCACCACGTCCGCCGGGATGCGGCCATTAAGTCGGTTGCTATCCTGCGAATCCCGCTCGATGATGAGCGCCGCTTTGTTCGCGTCCACATCTTCGATGATCTCCAGCTCTTCGAGCTTGTAGAGCACATCCAGCAACTCGCTGCGTACCCGGTCAGGGGTGCGGGAACTCAGCTTGTCGCGCGGAAAACGCAACGCGATACGCTCACGGCACGCTTTGCGCACATAGTCGAGGGTGCGAAAGGTGGTGATATCCAGCAGCGACACGTCATCAACGCCGTCGGCGTTCTTGGTGTAGGTTGTGATCGCCCGGACAATCTGCACCGTGTCACCGGAGCCGACTTCAAACGGCGTCAGGCCGTTATACAGCGCGTTCTCCTGCTCATTACGCCCTGGACGATCGGCAAGTTCCGTCACATCCAGCGTACTCATTGCCAGCGTGTTTAACGGGCGGGCGGGGTCTTCTTCGCTGGCAATAACGGCGGCATACGCTGCCGCAACCTGAGCCGGTGTTTTCACCGAACCGTTATGCCAACCCAGGGTAATACGGCCACTATTGATGCTGGCCGCAAGCGTGGTGCCGGTGGACAAGGATTTGGGCCATCCCGCCACACCGATAGCTCCGCGTTGCTCCAGCGGGCCGCTCACATTGTCCAGGTGTGTACGTAGTGCCGTTAGCGCCGCCGAGGTGGCGTAAGGGCTGACCACGATGTTATGACCGGCCGCAAATACTGCCGCCAGGGCGGGGGCAATATCCGGGTCAATACCGCCACCGTTCATCGCGGCGACAGCCACCGTGATGCCCGTGGCCGTGCTGGCGGCACGCAATTTGATATCGTTGCCCGCTGCACCCTTGTTTTTCGCCGTCAGCGTGATAACGCCTGCCGCCACCGCTGCCGTGACCGGAAGCGCAGTTTTTTGTGCGATGGCGGTATTCAGCGCTGTCGCCACCGTTGCCGCCGCATCGTTAGCGGAAATCGCCACATCGACGCGCACCGTTCCCACCCACAGGCTGAGCGCCCCCGAGGCCGTCGCCGTGCCGGTGACGGTGATTTTGCCGCTGGCGGCGGTTGCCGCGCTGTCATCGCCGATCCCGATAATCTGCAACTGCAAATAGCTGTTGCAGCCAATCGCTTCGGCGGCCATAAGGTGCGCCATCGAACCACGCCCAAACAGGGTAGCGGCCTCTTCATCAGAGAACACATCAACCGCCTGGAGCGGCGTTGCGCTTCCGGCTTCCAGCATCTGCGCCAGCATCAATACCTTTTGCTGATTGCCAGGTAACGTGCGCACGGCCAGGCGGGTATTGAACTCAAAGTATTTCCCTGGCTTGCGAATGCTGCTGCCGATTTGGTAAAACTCAACGTTAGGACTTGCCACGGTTCACCTCCTCGCTGTCACCGGTTACTGCCTCTGTCGCTTTGCCTTTTTTTGCCGCTGTGGCGGTTTCATCGTCAGGGACGATCAGCAAATCACCGACACTCACCTGGCGCAGGTAGTAGGCCGAACGCGCCACCGGGACTGCTTCATCCGGGCCGATATAACGGCGCGGATTATCTTCTTGCGGCACCTGAATACCCGGTGCCGCCTTAACCTTGATTGTCATGATGAATAATGTCCTCTGCATCCGGGTTGACCGGCGTCTGGGGAATGTCATAGCTCAAACGGGTACGTAACCAGGCCGGATCATCGGGACTGGTTTCACCGTGATAGCCGTTAAAAATGCTGTCCGGGTGGAAGGCTGACGGGCCATCAAGCGGGTATTTGCCGTTCTCCAATGCGGTTTCAAACCACTTGGTGTCGAACTCGCAGGCGAAAACCGACAGCGCCTGATGTTCCAGGCTGGTGTTAAACAACGAGCGCACCCGGCCAGGCATCAGAAAATCGACCTTTAGCCCGAACTCGGCCAGGTCTTGCCCGGACAGCAACCGGCGTACCGCACTGACCAGACGATAGGTGCCCACCTCGTTGAGGTTTGCACCGCCGTGGCGTGAGGCTTCTTCGCTGCGAACACTGTACTCACCAACAATCACTACAAACCGCCCGACAACCTCATACTTACGTTTGCCAATATTGGCGTTTTTGGTGTTCTGGATACCGCCGAACGTCACCCATACGGCAGGCAAAGCGCGGGCAACGTCTCCCGGTTCGCCGTCCAGTTCGCCGCCGTAAGAGCACACGTTCGCGGCCATACGACCCATGCCTTTTTTAAGGCGTGCGATCATGGCATTTTCAATATCGCGGATAATCAAAATGCACCTCCCCCGGTGGCGTCCCGGTCAAATGCGCGACCCGATGACTGAAAACGTGCGCCGGAGCTGGTCTGCTGAACGACTTGCCCATCAGGCATTTTGCCCAGCGATACTTTCCCAGCGGCGACTTGCTCCAGATAACGCACTGCATCCTCATAGCGTGCCCGGATTTGCTCCGTCGATTGCACGCTCGCGCCACACAGGAAGTAACGGGCCATATCACAGCAACGACCCACCAGCACACCCGGTGTATCCGGCCACGGCACCGGATAGCGACCGACAAGATAGCTGTCGATTTCGGCACTGGCGCGGGTCAACGCGCCAGAAATCACCTCATCATCAATGTCCCCGGTGTACTTACGGTCAGTGAGCGAAACACATTCCTTCTCACCGAACGCGTGCACCATATCGGCACGGGTCGCGTACATTATTTTTTCGCCTTCGCCGTGTCAGTCGCGGCCAACTGCGCCTGAAGCGCATCACGCTCAGAGGTCAGCGCCGTGTTGCTTTCTTTCAGCGCATGGCATTCACCGGAGAGGGCATCGAGGCGTTCGTTAAGCGATGTGATCTGCTCGACGTACTTCAGTGCATTGGCCTCAAGCGTTGCAATGCAGCCGCGTGCCTTAGCCAGCACGGCTTCGGCGTCAACATCAGCCACGGCATCACCACTGACGCGAACGACGATCAACTGCGGTTCGCCCTCCAGCACCGCCAGTTCTGCGGCGGTAAAATGGTCATCGGGGTAGGTCTGGGTTTTGGCGCTGTGCGCCATGCCGCAGCGACGGAAACCGTCAGTACGGGCAGTGATTTGGATCGGCATTATGCGGCCTCCCCGGTGGAGCCATAGGCCATCTGCCAGAACGCGTAGCCGCCGTTGGCGCGGGCTTCTGCACCAAAACGGAACTTCTTACGCATAAAGACGTTGTCGTTGTTGTAGTCGGTCTGTTCAACGAAATCCGGCTTTTTACGCTCCTGGTAGATAATGGGTTTCACCGGCTTGCTGATATCGAACAGGAACCACTCGGTATCGGTTTTCAGCTCAGGAACGACCAACACTTCCGCCGTGCCCTTGTACGGGTTCGGTGTGTTATCCGGGAAGCGGTCGGCGGTCATCAGGTAGTTGGCTTCATCCTCCAGTGCGGGCGGAACAACCAGCAGACCGGGCAGGATTTTGAGTGACGCGCCTTCTTCATCCTTCATGCTGCGCAGGGCTTTACGTGCCGCACCATAGCTGGCCTGTGCGGCGGCAAGACTGGCCGTGGACAGCTTTTTCGTGCCTTTGTTCGACACAGACTTCCCTTTGACGGGGTGGTCAGTATCAAAGAACGGCTGGCCGTCATAACACAGGTTGGTAAAACCGTCGCTGACCAGCGCAAACACAATGTCGGCGGGCAACTCTGCGGCAGACTGGCCCGCCGACTGCGCCTGGATGGCATAGCCCATCAGTTGATCGTCTTCGATATCGTTGCGATCCACTTCGACGGTGGCTTCCCAGTCCTTGTTGCGGATGGTGTAATTAAACGCCGCCAGCGATTTAATGACCTTGTCGCCTACCCATTCACGCATTTTAGGAAAGCGCGACAACCAGGAATAATCGTTTTCCTTACCCGTTGATGGCACGACCATCGCGACCTTTTTCCAGTCAGACGGCGTTTGGGTAAACGCATTCTGAAAGGTGGTTTTCAGGTTAACGAAAATCGCTTTAACAACTTTTACATTCACTAACACGGTATTTCTCCTTAAATCAGAACCCAGACGCCATCGCTGCCAACGGCCTGAACTTTTCCGGCAACCGGGCGGGCATCGGCGTTGCTGGTCTTGGCGACGGTCTGACTGTCAACGACATAGCAGTCTTTGCCGATGTCAGCCTGCGTCACTGCGTCTGCGCCATGATTGGCAAACTGCCATGCCCGGCCTCGTCGCAGCAGTGCATCCACGCCGCCATTCGCGCCCGCGTGGTTATCCACCCAGCCATCACTGACGCCGAGGGTGATTTGAGCCGCGGTGGCTGTCGCGGGAACGGCATAGCCGCCCACATTGGCGGCGATGATATGCCCGCCAAAAATCTCCGTTGCCGCCGCGACAGGAACGGGGAACAGCAGCCCGTCGCGGTGAGGCGTATTGCGATCACTCATTACCTTCTCCTTTTATGAACTTGGTGACGTCGGCCGGATCAACACCCATCATGGCGCAGATGGCGATATCCACTTCCTCGCCGTCCGGGCTGGTGTCGGTTTTGGGTTTAACGCCTGCGGGCGGCTGGCCCCCGGTCTGGGTGGTGGTCAGCGCGGCGATTTTGGGCGCTTTTTCCAGGAAGGTTTTCAGGCTGTCCGGGGAAGATTGCGCCAGGGATTCCGCCCAGGCTTTTTGTGCCGGAAGCAAACGGCCATCCGACAGCGCGGCGGTGATAAGCTCCGCACTTTGCTGCTGCGCCAGTGCCGCCACGTTGTTATTTGCGGTTTCCAGCGCCTGGGCGACAGATTGCTGCATTACCTCAACCGGCACCCATTTTGCCGGGTCGGGGTTGGCAACCTGCGTGGTGAGCGCGGCAACGTTCGCGGCATCCACCGTCAGCTTTTCAATCAGATTGAACGGGGTGGCCGACAGCGTCTGAAAGGATGCTGCTGCGGTTCCGGCGCTCGCGGAGGCCAGTTGATCAATCAGTTTGTTTAGCTCAGCGGTAATGTCTTCTGCGGTTGCTGTGATTGGCAAATTCAGCATCCAGCGCAGACGCTCCAGTAATTCGTCCATAGTGTCCTCTTGGGTTGATGATGTGACGGCCAGGAGTGAGGCAGCGGCAAGCATGACCTCATCCATGCCGTCAACAGCGGGGGTGTTGGTGAGCGCGGCGTGCAGGAGCTGCAAGACGCGGCCTGATTTGTCGTAAGAAAAAACCGGGGAAATAAAGCGGTAAGCACCTTCGGCGATCATCTTCGCGGCGCTGTCTGTCCACGTCACATCGACCGCAAACAGACCGTCACCCTCACGCCACTCCAGCGTTTTGAACCACCCGGCCGCAGGCGCAGGCAAACCATTCTTGGCCGCCCGCAGAGTCTGGTGTTCAAAGTCGATAACGAAAGGGGTTTGCTGTGCGTTAGCCGCTGTGATCAATGTCTGCGCGACCTCGGCGGTCATTATCCAGGCGGCGCATTCTGTTGGACGACCATCACGTGCCCGGAACTCACCAGCAGGGAACAACTGGATGATGCCGAGAGAGGCTTTATTGATTTCTGCCGACAGAGCGGCGACAAGCGGTTTTAGTTTCATGTCGCCAGATTACGAACGGCGGCGACAGGTGATCAGTGGAAGGGGTTCAGTGGGTAATAAAGCAGCTTGTTTTTATCTTGCCACGCCAAACGGGGTGATGACAATCGGTGTAACCCCTTTTAAACCCCGTTTAAATCGCGTTGTAAGCCCCTTAACAGTGCAAGGGGCGGTTAGCGTATGGCGTGACACCCAAAATCCGTCCTGTGGCGTTTTTATGAAAGGCAGGGGATTAACCGTCGATGACACGTTGCAGATAGTTCTGCGCGGTGTTTTCCATGCCGTCCACGTCAGACTCGGTCAGATGCAGGAACGGACGCGCGGGGATAGTGATTTTGTATTCGCCGATGGTATTCCACTGCGAAAAATTGGATTTGGACTTTTTCACGAACCGATGACCAACGCTGCCGTCTTTGTGCTGTTTGTAGTAAGCCCGCTGACTGCGGGCGGGCATATTGATGGTGCCGCCCTCCTGGTGGATACGGGCATACACCACATTGGTGCCGACGGTGGCGCTGTCGTTGTCGTGATACTCGCTAATGCTGCTGGCTAATCGCCCTGATTTTTGCAGGATTTTACCGCCCTGGCGCGTCCGGGCATAACGCGGACTCCAGCCCGCCCATGCCGGGCGACCTTGCTGGGCAAAGTTCTCCTCGACCGCGTCATGCATGGCCGCTGCCAGTTCGCGCATCAACGGCTGACGTTGTTCCAGGCGGTTAATCAGTTCGCCCAGGCCACGCTCAAAGTCGCTAATGTCATATTTGATGTCGTAGCTACCGCTCATAAATTACCCGGTGTATACTGAAAGTGCGGTGGATGGAGAGTTGTTTCCAATGGGTAACGGTTGCTGCTACGCCTTGAGCGTTTGAGCATGATCCGGTTCGAGTCCGGCGCTGTTCATCCCACCGCTTAATCAAGACTGCCCCACAGCACTTCGTTAATCCCTTTGTTTTTCAGTGATTCATCGTTCGCCAGGATTTTTCCTGTTCGTATCAGATTGGTTTTTATCCGCTCTTTTTTTCCTCCCTCTGGCGGTCGGGCCTTTAGCTCGCGATCAATGAACACAACCAGCTTGCCGGACGTATCGGGTAAATCCAGCACATAGGTTAAGGCCGCATCGGCTTTCTGCGTGTTATAGAGAATGGCTCTGGGGTTCAGGATGAACTCAGGCAGACGCTGCCAGAGCGAGGCCGGAAGTTGCGCGTCCTTGCTGTCACGTATGGCGTGCAACAGGTTCTCGTCGGTCAGCGTGATAACGGATGACTCCACGGCGACGCCTTTCTCGGAAAGCCGATCCACCACCTGCGGCGGCAGTGCGCCGACGTGCCGGAGCTGGCCGCGTGCCTGCTTGTTCAGCAGCGTGTTATTGACGAACGCGTTAACGTCGGTTGAAACGGCCTTTAACAGCATATCGTTACCCAGCGTCTGGCGAACGGCCAGCGATGCCAACTGCGGTTCGGCGACGGCAGAACGCTCAAGCAGCCGCTGACCGATGGCGGCAAGATATCCTTCGCCGGGGTTGTGACCAAAACCCGCATCCGGCGTATATAACTGGCCGTTCCACTTAATCGCACTGACCATGCGCGAGTCATTCGGCCCCCAGGCTTGTTCGACCTCGACGATTTCGCTGTGCTGGATGGTCACGCTGCGTTTATCCACGTCAGCCTGAGATAACGCGCGAACGCGGCAACGGCAATGATAACCATCAGGCGGATACATAAATTGCCAGACTGGATCATCAATCCTGGCGGTGTAACCATGTAACGCGGCATGGCTTGGGCGAATGTGGGTATCCATGATCCCCACGCGCTGCAAATAGGGACGAAAGTCAGCGTTAGCGAGCTGCTCCTCGTAACGGCCCGCGTTATACGCCGCCTGCATATTGGTTTCAAAGATGGTGCGCAGACGGCGCGGGGTAAGTTTTTTCCCTTCAAGCACACCGTCTTCGTCGGCTTTTAATCCCGTACCCAACCAGCCTTTTTGCGCCAGAACGGGAAGTAACTGCTGGTCAAACTGGCGTTGGGTGCCACCGTCATCCAGCCGCTTTTTAAAGGCTGAATTGATATCGGTCAGGATATCCTGTTTTAGGATCCCCGCGACGGTGAATGAGGTGGCATGTGCTCGGGCATCGACATCATGCCAGTTAAAACCGATCACATAACCTTTTGACTCAAAATAGCGGATCGCTTCTTCGGGTTTCAGACCAATGGCATACGCCAGATTGACGTCGCCGGGGTTAGCTGTCGGCATTCAGTCGCCCCCACACATCCGCGACAAACAGCGCTTGTTTCAGCAACTGCTGGAGCTGTGCGTCATCGAGCGTTGGATAGCTGGCCGCGATGATATCCAGCGCATCATCCGGCGTTTGCCCCTGCTGTAATGCCGTGACCAGTGGCGCAATCAGCGCCTGCATGGCCTCGTTGATCGCCTCCGGCGTTGAGCGGGCGCTGTCGAGCGCTACCTGTGCCGAGTCGCTGATCTCCTCTGGCATCGTACTGAGTGCGGCAAAGGCGCGGTACGGGGAAACGGACAACCCGGCCATCGGTGCCGGTGTCGGCGCACCTTCGAGCACCGGTTCGTCATTCTGCGGCACAGGGATACCGACTTTTTTGTGTACCCATGACAGCGGGATAGTTTTCATTCCGGCCTGGACAAGTGTAGACACGCCGGTAGAGAACGAACCGATATCCTCTAATTCACTGGTATCGAACACAAACTTGGGCAACCGGCGGCGGCTGACCTGGTAGCCGTTAATCGATAACAGCATGTGGATCATGCCCTGGAAGAAGCCGTGCAACTGCTTCGCATCGGCGACCAGAATGTCGTGGCGCACTTCGTTATGAACATTCCCCAGGGCGTTGGTTGAGGATTTGCCGTCCGCCTGGCTGGTGAGTGTTCCCCCGAGTACCGCTTTTGAGACCGTCCGTTCGCACCAGTCGATCATCGCCATAAACGGGTCGGATTGTCCGTCTGCTGCCGCTTCAAACGAAATTTCACTCCCCTGAGGGATAATACCGGCGGCATTGTGGCCGAGTGTCACCAGGGCGTGCAGCAGCGCATCTTTTTGTGCGGCAGATGAGCCTTCCATGTACTTGCCAACGCGGGCGGGCAAGCCGTAAATCTCCAGAAACTCGGCAAAATCACGCACGCTGTAATTCTTAAACAGGTACGGCCAGACTAGCACGCGGTATAACCCGGACTGCGCAACGTAGCCCGATTTGGCATTGTGGGTATGCACCAGCCAGCCGAACGGCCACAGCTCGGCACCGTTCATGCTGCCATCCGACAGGCGCACGGTGTCATCAATCTCGGGGTTGGTACAGAACCAACGGTGCGGGCGCAACGTGATCCTGCCGGGCAACCAGATATTCTCTTCAAATTCCCATTCGATTTCCTGCGCCGAGAAGCCGTGGCCGATGGCCTCTGCCGCATTGAGGATAATATCTTCAAAATTGGCAATATCATCCATCCACTCGCGGATCATCGCCGTGAGGTTTTTCTCTTCGGCTGTCGCGTTGCGTGGCGGTTCGATACTCCAGTCCAGCCCCAGCAGGGCATTTTTGCGTTTGGACATCTCTGAGAAGATATGCCCGTCCTTCTCAATCATGTCCTCAAACAAATCCGCCTGAGCGGATAAATCCCCTCGCTCTGCGGCCTCAAGGATACGCGGCAGACGACGGATCGATAGGCCGCGTGACGGATGTTCAGGAAAATGCCGGGTTATCTGTGCGACGCGCGCGGTCTGCGGGCTTTTCAGCACTTCGCTATTAAGCGGACGGCCAAACTGATCCAGAATTTGAGCCATAAACTACCAGCCTCCAGAGCCAAAACGACTGCCCCGGTCATCAGAATCAGAATGACGGGGAGCGGGGGTAAATGAAAATGCACCAAATCCAGACACGGCCAGCGCCCACAGCATATGTAAGGCATCCGGGCCGTCGTCATGGTCAGCCATCGGGAAGTGTCGCAACTGGTCAATCAATGTAGATTGGCTCGGATGTAATCGAATTAATCCGTTTGCCATATGTGGCTGCAAGGACTCGATGCGCAGCAACTTATCGCTGTTTGGTGTTACCGGACGGGCCGGAACGGGGATGCCCAATATAGCACTACGTTTTACCAGTTCTGCGCGGAGGAACTCCTGAAACTGGACTGATTCAAACGACCAGACCAAACAGCAATAGACTTTCTGAAACTCGACAATGTCGGAAATGATTTTGTCAGGAACGCGCTTACGGATAGATGCTTCCACAACATCTAGGATTCCGGTGTGGCGGTTAAAACCGCCGACCAGTATTGCGGCTGGGTCACGTTTTTTCCCATGCAACCCCAGACTGGGGTCACATGAACCAAAGAAAAGCCACTCGTTAAGCCTGTTTACCCAGAATGTAATGCAGTTAGCAAAGGGGGCATCTTCGCCGCTGACCGGGTCATTCTGGTACTCGGAATCAAAGGTACTGTGACCGTCACGGGCGCGGATCAACATCAGCGTCAGTATCGGACGGGCAGACCAGGACACCACCGCACCCTCGTCCATTTCGAGCTTGTGGCTCTGGTAAAATGCGTTCGCCATCCATTCGCCATTACTGTCGTTATTGCGCAGGATCTCTTCCCACTCGTCCCACAGCGACATGTTGACCGGCCACTGGATAACGGCTTTAAAGCGTGCCGATTTCCACAGGGGATTTTTCAGGGTGCGCGACAGGACAGAATCGTAATGCAGGATGGTGCCGATATAGATAACGTCGAACTTGGCACCCGCACCACCGAGCGGCAGGATGGTTTTTTTCAGCCAGTTATCCAGCTTGTCGCGCTGCTCCGGGCTGCGCACCTGCTCGTCGTTTTCGATATCATCCAGCACTACCAAATCAGGGCGGTACGGGCCGTGGCGCAGACCACGCAGCTTTTTACCGCTGCCCGCCACCTGCACTTTGATATCGTTGTGCGTGACAATGGTTCCGGCCTGCCAGACACGACCACCGCCTGCCACCTCGGGGAAATCCATATCGATGCGGGGGTTAAACGCCAGTTCGGCCTTGATGGCTTCCAGCATCGGATAGGCCTGATCGATGGAGTCCATCACGATGACCAGGTAATGTTTAAAGCCACAGATGATGCACCACAGCGAGAACAACTGGCTGACCAGCGTTGATTTTGCCTCGCCACGCGGCGCGGCTATGGCATCATTTTCGCCTTTGGTACTGGCGATAATCTCCGGCAAGCGCGTAAACAAGTATTTATGCAGTTCGCTTTTATCGGTGTGGCGCACATAGTGCGGGAAGTAGTGCTCAACAAAATAGTCATACCCGCTGACCGGGTCGAATACGCAGGCGCGTCGCTCAGCAATGGCCGCCGCTGACGGATCAAAGCCGACACATTCGGCCTCGATAGTCCGGCGTAGCGTTGCCGCCAGTTCTTCAAGCTCTTTGGCAAAGTCTTTGGCGGTCAGCTTGTTGGATTTACGCGCCATTTAATCCCCGCTTAATGCCGCGTTAATCTCATTGATAATGCGCGTCTCGGCCTGATAGCAGGCTTCGCCGTAGCCCGGTAGCAGAGTGTGTTTTACGCCATCGGCCCAGACGAAAACATCGCCGTAGCAGCCCCGCTCTATACGGGTTATCTGACTTGCCATTACGGCGTTTTCATTGTTAACGCGAATTAATTTGTCAGCCATAACGTTTTCCTATCTCTTCACCAAAGCCATCAAGGATGCTGACGAACGCCTCCAGGTGTTTGGGGTGACGCTCACGGATGAACGTTGACAGCAACTGGATAACCTCAAGCGCGACGGACAGCTCACTGGTTTCCGGCAGGATCTTCTTGCTGGCCGACGTTGCCTTGTTAAAAGCATCTGCCAGGCTTGCCAGCAGTTCGACGCGCTCACGCGCTGGGATACCTGCCGCGCCATTGAGCATTTCCAGCGTGGTCTGGTACTGCGTTACCAGCCCGGTTAAGACCGCGCGGCCAATATCTTCAAGACCACCGCCCGCCATCACATGAGCCGCCCGCAGCTTGTCCCAGTCATCGCCCGCGTCCTGCGCCTCTTTCTTCCAGCGCCGTGCCGTTCCGAACGCGACGCCCGATTGCGCGGAGGCAATCTCAAGGGACATCTGCCCGAAAATGTAGGCCCGCCGCAGCTTGTCGCGGATCTCCTGCGGGTGCGCCATTACAACCCCATCCGTGCTTTGATTAATAAAATCGTGGTGGTAATTAGCCCACCGGCGACACCGCCCGCGACGCCACCGGCAATAGCGCCCTGGCGAACGGCGGCGGCTTCGATGCTGTCCATGCGATGCTCAATGCGATCAAGCTGACCGGCGATCGCCGAGAGGTCAGACGCCGGAAACGTCTGAGCCTGTAGCGCCGCCAGGCGGTTTTTAATGGTGTTCAGGGTTTGGGTATCAATGCCTTCGACTACCGCACTGACGCGGCGCACACGGCGTTTTTGCCTTGCCTTCATTTATCTGCTTTCCTGTCCAGTTTGTTATCGATACGTTCAATCGTTTTTTTCAGGTCGCGTAAGGCGTCCATGACGGAATCCTGATCGCGCCGTGCATCCTCACGACGCTGGTAATCGTTTTTGATGCGCTCAACGTCGGCCCGCAGCGATTTCAGTGTCTCGCTGAGGCCGCGCACTACCAGGCCAAACAGCATTGAGATCAAGGTCATTGCGACACCGAGCGTCCATTCAGGGCTCACTTGCTGCGCTCCTTGTTGTCGTTATAAAACTTGTTGAGTTGCTCAAGCTTGCCGCGTAGCGTCAGACACCATTCGCCATAGTCGCCGCTGTGGCCGAGGAGTCCGGTTGGGGAGAGTCCGCCTCGGGTGCGGGTGGCATCGGCGGGATATAAAGCAGCTCCGCCGGGGGCTTGTCCGGTGCCGGACATTCCGACATCGGTATAGCCGAGGTTGGCGCGGTAGAGGCGCAAGCTGTCAGGGCCAATGCCGGTAAAAGCATGACCATCATTTTTAATCGCATGAGGGATGTCCTTTTTACGCTGTTCATTGGCCTGGGAAAGTTCAGCCTGGGTTTGCAGCAGTTCGGCGGCGAGTTTGTCAGCGCGGGCTCGTTGTGCCGCCGCATCCGCCTGGGCTTTCTGCAAGGCGTCGGCGTGTTGCTCGGCAGCCTGGCGCTTATCTTTCTCATAGGCCAGAATCTGTGCATCCTTCTTATCGCTGCTATCCCACAGGGTTTTAATGGTGGCCTGTAACTCGGCTTGCTGGGCGTGTTCGCCCGCGTCATGTCCGAATTTGTAGCCAAATGCGGCAACGGCGGCGAGTATCAGCAGGTGCGGCCAGTAGGCTCTAAATAGTGCTATCACAGCTACGACCTCCCCATGTCAGGTAACGCGGGGCCAGTTCATGCAGAATACGCTGCGGATAGTGGCGATTCTCGCGCCAGTTGGCCGCAGTTCGTCCGGCATTAACCGTGGCAACATGACCAAACCAGCGCTGACGGTCTAACCCTCGCTGTGCTGCCAGCGTTTGATCGCGCTGTACCCAACCCAATCCGCCGTTGTAGGCCGACAGCGTCATTGCCATACGCTCGCACTCGCTGCGAGCACTGACACGCTCCCACAACCAGCGGTCATAACGCGTTAAGGCTCGAATAGCCCAGGCAGGGTTAAAGGGTTGATTGGAGGATAATTCAGGTATGAGGCGGCTGAACCAGTCAGCCGTAGAGGGCATAAACTGCGCCAGCCCCTGAGCCCCCACAGGGGAAACGGCACGCGGGTTCCAACCGCTTTCCTGATGGAACTGCGCGGCAAAATCAGCAACCGGGGCATTAATCCCCCAGTCCAGACGCGCACTGCGGATAACATCACTGCGGTAGGCTTGTGCCGCAGCCGGTGGCTGGGCGGCGTGCGCCTGACCAAAAAAACCGCCAGCCCACAGCACACCCGCCGTAACCAGCGCATCGAATAACTTCCCCCAGAAGTTATGCCTGTCGGTACGTAGCTTACCGTGCTGCATCAGGTTTATGCCCAAAACCAGCGACGTAACCACAAGCCAGGTGATTTGCGGCCAGCCCATGATCACAACCCCATCGCCACAGCCAGGCAGACAGCGGCAACGATAATCGCGCGACGAATCAGCGCCGCTGCAAATACCCGATCACAGCCAGGCTTAACCGGATAGACGCCGGATTGCATCAAGTCAGGCGAGTGCTCCAGGTATTGCCCCGGCGTGGCCTTGGGGAACAACGAGCGGTCGAGCCAATAACCCAGCACGGCGGCCAGGGTGATAAGTGAAATCTTATAGATAACAACGGTGAGTTGCTGCGGCGAGACCAGGGCGATAAGCACCAATAGCAGCACCGCCATGAACTGCCAGCCCAGCAGCCGTTTAAGGCGGGAGAGACCAAAGATTTTATTGTTGAAAATGTTCATGAAACCACCTCGTATATGTGAGGTGGTCAGTATTGAATTACGCGGGGCGGTGAGTCAGTGGAAGGGGTTCAGTGGTAAGGTTGTTATTACTTGTTCATTTTTTGTAAGATGCCGAAAACCAGTGACCAAACGTCCTTATTTTCTGTCGGATGGACATTTTTACAGTCAATTGATTCATTGCTGTAATCGTTATTATCGATTTTGTCCGTATTGGTAAGCAAGATTACTTTGCGCCACGCACAAGCATGAACAGGGCTTTTTGGGAAAAAATCAACATCACCTTTTGCCCCCCATCCGTTGCTGTAGTTAAAGGCTAAATTTCGCTGAGTTTGATAGTCACCAGTTAATGCCTTGTTTACCGTTTCCAACTGGCTCATATCGTTAGCTGACGCAGTGAAACCAATGCACATTAGAAGTATAAAAAGTGATTTTCTCATCATTTTTCTCAAAAAAGACTTTGTTGTGAGTGTGTTACCGCCGTTTTACTTTCCCGCACCAGTTCCCACGCGAACCGGTCAGAAAAACCATATTTGGGACAAAGCACTGTCATCGCCATCAGGCCAGAACTGCCACCATCACGTAACGCAGCAAACTCAGACAGAAAGCGTTCGTTACGCAACGCTCTCAGGGCGCGGTCACAGCGTGGCAGATAGAGGATTTCCCCCCCAAAGTTTTTGACCAGCAACGCTGCCTTGTCTTTGCCAATCGTTTCTCGTAACAGCTCTGCACGCTGTGCACCTAACGCTTTCATCCCCTTGCCAATCGGGAACGTCGTACCGCCGAATTTCTCCAAAAGCTGGGCGGTTGCCGGAAAGCCGATGAGGTCGGCTATTTGCAGGACTACATCGGGCAGCAGCCCGGCAACGCGTTCCAGTTCCATGATTAACCCTCGGTTTTGTCTCGACGTTTGGCGTCGATGATCAACGCCTGCATGAGTTTGGTCAATTGCTGTATATCCAGCCAGTCAACATATCGTACACCAAACATATGCTGTGCCATAGTCTCGGCATACTGCCACGGGCGCTTAGCATCAGCCAGCAGCGCCTCAATCTTGTTGAGTACGGTTTTTTTGCTGGCGGGAACGCTCGGCTTGCGACCGTGCTTTTTCGCCTTGCGTGGGTAGCCCTGCTGGTGCATATACTCCTTAACCTGCTCCAGTTCGGCGACAGTACATAGGGTGGATGAGGGCTTGCCCGTCAGTCGGGCCAGCACGCTGCGGTAGGTCACATCATCCCACCCGAGCGCGGCTTGACCCGCTTTAATCGCACCAATCATACGGCGTTGCTGAATATTCATGGCTGTTGCTCCCCACACTCATCACTTAATTGCGCGTGACCGGTCACACCCGTTAGATTCAAACGCCGAAAATCACGCGTAAACCAACATGCCGCTTCACCTTTGAACAAGCCATCACAGCCCGCAGGCAACGCTGCATGACAACGCGGGCAAACGCCCAGGGTTGCTTCCTGCCGCGCCAGGCGTTCGTTATCGCAAAGTATCAGTAGAGAAACATAATCCGTCTTACTGTAAGGTTCACGGCCCGGATTACGGCGTTTGCAGTTCTCTTCCAGCACCTGCAATTCCCGGTCGGATAACATCAACTCTAGTCTGTGCTGCCCGAACTTATTCACCTGTCGGGCACGTTGGCGGCGCTTACGCGCCGCGGCCTGCTGTTTCTTGTTAAGGTTGGTCATTGGCGTTTCTCCGCGCAAACCTGATACCCATCCTTGTCCATTCTTGGCGTAATGCCTGAACCGCCCGCGCTGAGGTACTGGCAGCCGGTGGCAGCATCGGTATACGTCACCAGCCCGGAACGGGATGCACCATCGGTATCATCTGCGGTCAGTCCCGTTTTAAACAACAGCCATGACGCCAGCGTAAAAAACAGGATTGCTATGGCTGTGTACCGGGCAACTTTGCGCACAGCTTTGCGGCCTGACATCACAAGACCGCCCATGATAGACATGCCCACGTCAGTCATGGCTTTCTCGCTCAGCCCGTCGATATGAATATTATGCTTCACTGCTTACCTCCTTCTCACGCAACCAGATAAGCCCTTCAACCTTCTTAAACTGGCGTACCAGACTGGTAGAATTCGTAAACAAGGGAATACGATAAGACAGTGATTCATGGAGCTTCGGGAAATGCTTTCGGGCAGAGCGCTTACCCAATGATTTCTCAATATCGGCCACACGCTTAGCGGAGTAATAGCGCTTTTTCTTTTCGCACCAAAAAAGCCTGGTTATCGGGTTGTAAGCCTCGCTATCTTCCTGTCCCCACCCAATAGCCATCTTTCCATCGAAATACACAGCCAGAAAGGTGCGGCTCTCGCCATAACGTTCACGCGAGATTGTTATCACCGTATTTTGATACTGGAATCTCACCAGACAAAAGTAACCTTGCAATTTTTCGGTGATCTGCGCCCACTGCGCTTTAGTGATGGATTTACCACTGGTAGCAGGCGTTGACGGGCGGCGCTCACGCGCCGCTGTTTGCTGTTGGGTAGCATTAGTCATTCTGTCAGCGCCTCCAACCGTTGCTCCATTTCGGGAGAAATCCGTGTAGCCAGCCCTAAGCGCAAAAACCAGTCAGAGAGTTTAAACAGTGCCCCCGCTGGGGTTTCCATATCTGGAAAGCCATCCAGCGTAATAGCAACCTGCCAACGGCCACAGTGCGCATTCAGCGTGACATCCTGCTCCAGAGTCTGGCCCTCCAGCGAGTGATGAAGGGTTAGCGAGAGGGTTTCAGTGTCACCATCAAGCTCATATCGATTGATGAAACAGCCCACGACCTGATTGCCAACATGACAGAGTGCCTGCTGGTCAAGTTCGCCAACTTTCGGGCGCAGCTCCAGCAGTTCGTCGCGGCAATTAGCCAGCAAATTGAGCCACCGGTCACCCAGGTCAAGATTATTGGCAATAAAATCATCCAGCAGATGCAAATTAGCGCGAACATTACTCATGACAATCTCCACAATTTTTTATGGCGCTCAATGGCCTGTTTCATTTCCCGTTGAATTGACGACTTATAAACGCGATTACCGCGTGCATCGTAAAACTCAAAGCGGGATTTTCCCGGCAATGCCGGTCGCTCTTTTACCTGGGTTCCATTATTCAGGCGGTAAATACGTCTTGCGCCGTTATCCAGGTATTCACAACTGTTCACCATTGCCATATCACACCCCGCGCACTGCACAGTGGCTACACAGATCGCTTTCAACCCAAAAACACCCGGATGCACACGCATGACTGAATGTGCAGCCACATATGCGGCAGGACTGTGAAGGGTCAGGAGAAATCACAAACTGACCTTTTTCATTAAGGGAGACGGGCTTTACCTGCGTAATAACCAGCTTTTGCAAATCACCAAATAGTTTTTTGCCTACACTATTTACCGCTACAGCAGGGTTATAAGTGCATGACGCTGTTTTCCCGTTTGCTCTCGCAAAATAAACACCGCTGGTATATCGAACGGAAACATTGACTGAAACAGACATTATTTAGCCCTCCCGCCTGATGAGAGCGTAATACCATCACGTATCGCTTTACGAGATCCGCACCATTTCAGCCAGGCTTCCAAAGCCTCGATGGCGGCATCACCATCAGGAGCCTCCGGTACACCAGGAACCAGCCATTTACCTTTGCTAGCACCTTTACCATGCCGGGCGAGCACATCGAGAAATGCACACAGGGCATATTCAGGCCCTGTGGCAATCTGAATAACGCCGGAACCATCAGGACTATCAGCAGGGAGTTCATCGCCAGTTTCAATCAGCCCACTGGCCCAGCACCACGCAACCTTCGGCGTTAAGTTGTAATAGCTTTTGCAGCCACAACGCGGGCAGGTTGAGTTATATGTAATGAAATCTTTAGCCTTGGGATCGAGCACGTCTATACGTTCAGATTTAAGGTGGTTATTTCTGCAACGCGTGCATTTAACCTGAATATCATTTTTAGTTTTGGTCACTGACATTTTCAGTTCTCCCGATTTAGGCGTAAGCCAGCCCCTGCGGGTTTACGCCATGTTTAAAGATGTTTTAATTGCGCTTTAAATCAGATTGCAGGTTTTAACGTATTAATTTTGACGAAATAAGGCTCCAGATTAATTTCAACAATAGCGCCACAATCAAAGTCGCGGGCAATCCCCACCGTTTTAACCATGCGAGAGCCACGTAAAGCGGGGTAGGAATGATGAAACGCCGCCCCGACTTTATACTTCTTATTAAACTCAATGGCGTTCACGTCACACCCCCGCAATATCCAGCGAAATAGGTCGATATTGGTCAGAGTCACCAATACGCTCATAAACGCGGATATAGGAACGGCTGCCGACAACCTGCACCGCTTCACCAATCGCATCCATTGCCCGTTTCCAGCGTTCGTCAGCAATCTCCAGACGGCGCAGTGCCAGTACCGCCCCTGTGTTAACCTCACCCGCTTTTTCAGATTGAAAAGCTCTGTTGATAATGGCGTGCACCTCGGGCCGTGCCCCTTCGACCCAATCCGCCAAGCACTCATCAATCAACGCTTTTGCGGCTTGCAGTCGTTCATCAAAATCAATACGGTCTTGCATGGCTCGCTGGATTTTGTAGCGCCCATCGTAGCTATATAGCGTCACATTGCCTTTCTTACCCCCCAGGCTAACGCCATATTCATCACCTGATAGCGCAACAAACGCGGCGATATCGGCAAAGCCTGTTAGTTTAAACTCAGCCAGTGCCTTATTAACGGTCAGAGCACGACCTATCAAATCCGCGACTAACTCATCGCGTGAGATATCAATTGGCTTGATAAGGTGCTCTGGCGTTAAAACGCCTTTGGCGTCAACCCAATACCCCGCTGGGGCAGTGGTTTCAGTGAATTGCTTATTTTTAATGGACATTAACTTTCCCCTTTTTGGCAGATTGGATCGCTTTTAAAACCTTTTCATTTACGTGACCAGCCAGTCCCGCACCGACTGCTATTGCTATCGTTTTAGCCAGGCTACTATCGCCGTTCTCTGGCTCTATCTGACATTGCACATCAATGCCACGCGCTTTATCAGCAATCGTAATTACCACTTTTGCCATTGCGTTTATCTCCATATCACATGTATGCCGCGCCATACCGTCATTTTGACGTTGCACTGCACACCATTGCGGGTTTCGGTTATATCAACCGCGCCCTTTTCCCAGGATACAAAGGGGCGATCAACAACGATGACCGGGCGACGGAATTTAGCGTGATATTCCACAACGTTAATTCCAGAGCGCATCAGTCGATTAATGGGTTTCATTAATTCGGGGTTATGAATCGGTAACTGGCACATAGCATTACCTCGTTAATTAATCAGCATTGCGGCAAACTGGCGGACAGTCTCAATATTCACGGGCCGGTCATTGATGTGGCTGGTACGGACTACACCGCGCAGTAATTTAAATAAGCGACGTGCATTGCCCTTGCTCTCTTTATAAAGAACCGCACCTATTTCAGTGGTAAATGCCTCTGGTATCAGGTTTCCCGCGATAACGTCGGTGTCATCCTGTGGTAAGGAATTGCCGATATTCAGGGCAAAGCCGACGCGGCTGTATAACTGCACGAACTCGCCGCGCTTACCTTTGAGGTTCAGAATCAACCTGGGCATTCCGGCCAGAACGATGCCGATCCCGCTCTTGTCATGGATGCGTCGCAGTACCTCCAGTGCGCGATGCGGCAATAACTCTCCCTCATCAATCATCAGCAGATAGCCCGAGTCACGCAGCTTGTTGACACATAACTCAAACAGTTCATGCATGTTGCCGCGTGTGGACAGATTGAGTCGGTTACAAATCTCTTCAAGCAGAACGCGTGCGGTATAGCTGGGGTCAGCTTCAATGAGGAGCGCCGTTGAGTTATCCGCCGCATACGCTTTCAGCGCCATTGTTTTACCCAGTCCAGCCTCGCCATAAATCACATTGATTTCGGCATCAACGTGCGCCAGACGGATAATTTCCAGCGCTTTACGTGATGTGGAGGTGGACACGAAACGCGCCTCAATGCGTTTTAATTTGTCCTTTTCACGCATACGCTCAATAAAATCAGTTACAACCTGGTTGACGCCGTCAACATCACCGTTATATTTACCTTGCAGGTACTGATTGATTACCGCAGGGCTTTTCCCGATGGCTCGCGCCACCTGAGATTGTGTTAATCCCTTGCGCTCCATCAGTTCGACTAACTGCTCTTTAATCGTCATTTAAGTTCTCCAGTCTCTAAGGCCGTCTGGTTGCCGTCAGACGGCTTTATTTTTCTGGCGCAAATAGTCTTCGCGCTCAGATTCAAATAAAAACAGCGGTTCCCGGTCATCATTAAGTTGAGCCATATCCCCTTGCAGCAACGCGCCAAAATCGGGCGACTGCTCGATAGTGCGAACAGGGTGAAGCTCGGCGTCGATTTCCTCTGCTTTCTTGTTAACAAGCGCCATACGGCGGCTGTGGCGGTCTTTGCGAACCTTCTCGATGTAATCAACAGGGAATGCCGCACGCGTGTTGCCGTTGACAATGGCAGTGCAGACAAAGGAGCCATCCAACCGACGAACGGTGACGCTTGAGGCGTCGTGAATATCGAACGCAACGAGAACCTCTTCGCCATCGACCTGGATCAACGCTTCGGCAAAATACTGGTTGTTGAAAATGGACAGCCAGCCGCGCTGCGCGATGCGCTTGACCTGCGGGCGGAACATTTCGCGCAATTCGGCTTCGGATAAACGGTCTATTTCAGCGTCGGCCAGCAGCTCGGCGCGGTATTCGGCGGGGGTGTAATGTCCACCTGCGGCGCGTAGGGGTAACTCGCTATGCCGGTGTTGCGTGTTGTATGCGGTGATTTCATCTTCAATCGCATCAATTAACTGGCTCCAGCTTGGCAGTTTGGCTATCGCAGATTTCTGTACCGCGTTTAATGCTTTGTTCTGATTCAACGCATTCATTGCAGAATCAATCGCACGGCTGGTGATACGTGCGGTTTCTTTGTCTGCTGACCTGCCGTTGTAGGTGGCAAACTTACGGGCAATGCGGGCGGGGATCTCCTTGTTCAGACGTTCGATGATCCCTCGTGCCTGCGGGTTCCCCGGAATACCGGTGGGGTGCTCGATGCCAAGGCGCGGCAGAATACCGGTGATATCAGCATCCAGCAGTTTGCCCGTTTCACCCGCCCCGTTATCGGAGTAGTAAAGCAACGGTACGCCGTGATGTTCGATACCGTGGCGCAGAGCATCAGCGACTGCCAGCGTGTTTTCGGCCAGCGCAAGACTCCAGCCCACCACGTAGCGGGTGCGGCCATCGATAACCAGTGTCAGTTCAGGCGTAAACGGGCGCCCGTGGTCGGGGTGAGCGACCTTCATTTTCATACTGTGGCCATCACCGATCCAGACGCCATTAACAGGCATCACAGACCAGTCACGCTTAACATAGGTTTGCAGGGCGGTCATGGCTGAACCCGTGACACGGCCTCGTTGGCGTACAATTTTTGGCATTTTGTCCATCACTCGGTAAACGGCATGTATAGAGGGGATGGCATCACGCATTGCAGGCTGATCTGCATAGTGATGCATCCATTCGGCGCAAAAATCTTTATAGGCTTCTGCAACAGTGGGGCCGTTGGGGCTGCGGTAATGCGCCATAAACATAGGCACCCAGGCGACTTGCTCCGGTTGTTTGGCCTTTTTATGACCAGGAGCTAAAAGCGCCAGACGCTCCGAACTGTTCCTTGCTCGCAGATAGTCAATAACCCATTGATTCAGAGCGCGAACGCTAACGCCAACGCGCTGGCCCTTACGGGCATTAGCGAGATCAACGTACTTTTGCAGGTGTTCAGGTAAGTCACAGGTGCGTGACCGGTCACAGATAAAATTAATCGCCTTAATGCGCGACAGGCCGGTATCTTCCAGACGCAGCACTTCGACGGCCAGCACCATGCGGGCGTCGGCGATATCGCGTTGTTTCTGCGTCAGTTCGGCGGTTTTCTGGTCGAGCACAGCCGGACATTGACGCACGATTTCAAGCAACTGGCTGGATGATGCAGTGGTTTTGGTTACTGCTGGAGCCTTGACGGGCTGCTGTTGCAGCAGAGTGTTGTAGTAATACTCGCGTATTTTATTTTGAATATCTGACGGCATTGAATCTAATGCATACTCATAACCGCCGCCTTGCCCTGAGCGTGGTCGAGAACTCCAACCTTCCGTTTTTGCTCGAACTGAAACTCCGGGGCGAGTACCAGGAAGACCAGGTAAACGCATAAAAGCTATTTCTTGAGCTGTATAATGTGATTTCAGGTTAATCCCACTCATATTCGCTAGTTCCACTGACCTGAAAATGGTTTATGATAACGAGTAGGCCATATCTGTTCGGGGGCAATTCCAATTGCATCGGCGATGATCCGTTCAGCTTTTGGCCAGGGACGATCAAGTGCATTTTTTAAGGCCCCTGCGCTTTTATAGCCGTGATGCAGTGATAACCTGCGCAGTGACCAACCCTGTTTATGTAAAGCCGCCACAATATCGGCTCTGTGCCAGTCAGAATCATTCTGGCTTTTTTTTGCACCGTCTAATGTACTCATGAATTGACCTCTAAGACTGATTTCATAAGTACAATATGATCAAAAACGAGTTGTGTAAACCTGAAAATGAGTTCTTATTTCTGTTTTCGGGTTTTCATTGTCGTAATTCAACTCATAAATGAGTTAATTGGCATTGTTTTCATCGACTTATATCAAGGTGAAAAACAAGAAAAATTCAACGCGAGATTTTCACGTTATGGCAAATAAACCTGAAAATGAGTTAGTAATGGAAATTGGTACTCGGATTCGAGATCGCAGAAATGAGTTAAAGATTTCAAGAGCATCTTTAGCTGAAGAGGTGGGCGTGGCTCTATCCACGATGCAAGCGTGGGAAAATGGAGAAAGGGAACCATCTGCAAGCAATGTTATGAGACTGGCAGAAGCCCTCTCAACAAGCGTACACTGTTTAATTACAGGTAATAAAATAGAACAAGCTACGCTGTCAGCAACGCTCCCAATTCAGGATGTTTTAGGAAATACCGTTGATTTAGAGGAGTTTGTATTTATCCCTAGGTACGATGTAAGGGCTGCTGCTGGTTATGGTGCCATCAATGAATCGGAAGCTCCCAGGTTTCCAATGGCCTTTCGGCGGTACTGGATAAAAAACCACCTCAATGCCGATCCTCATCATTTGTTTGTTATAACAGTCGATGGGTCGTCTATGGAAGGGACTCTTAATGATGGCGATAGCATCTTAGTAAACGGTGCAGACACCGATCCAAAAGAGGGCATCTACGTTTTGCGCGTTGATGGGCATCTATTGGTTAAATTGGTTCAGCGCATTCCTGGCGGATTGTTAAAAGTATCAAGTACAAACTCCGCATATGAACCTTTTACGGTGGACATGAACAACCAACCCGCAGATTTCGCGACCATTGGTCGAGTTGTGTGGTTTGGTCGGACAATTTAAAAGTGGTTTAAATGCCGATTAAACAGGATCAATCGGCGCTCAAAGTTATGCAGTTTTAAACACAAAAAAGTCGACTTTTGCTCATTTTTCGTTGAGCTATGCAAAATTCCTAAAACTCCATCAAAGCCGCGCCATTAAAGGCGTCGCGCTATCTGAAACTCTCCCCCTTATCTATGTAAAAACGATCACTCCCCCACATGCGGCTTGAATCCCCCACAGCGTGCCCTGAACGTTAATGCGCATAATGCGATCGACCTCTTCCGGCGTCACATCGGACAATGGCTGCACCTGAGCAATGCCTGCATTGTTGACGATAATATCGAAGCCACCCAGTTGACGCTCAGCCTGATCGATAGCCGCATATACCTGATCGCGATCGGAAATATCAGCGACAAAGGTCGCCGCCTTACGCCCTAATGCCGCCACCTCTGCGGCTACGGCCTCAATACCGGTAGCACTGACATCCACCAGCATCACAGATGCGCCATCTTTCGCCAGACGCAGGGCAATACCTCGTCCGATACCCTGCCCAGCACCGGTTACTAACGCGACTTTATTTTCGATAGCCATACTCTGTATTCACCTCATCGTGATTAACAATGCACATGATGATTTACTTTATAGGCATGCATAAGCATGGCCTACCCCCCCTGTTGGGGGGGCAATAAGAGAGAAAAGGGAAGCGTGCCACGATTATCAATCGGTAAACGTGGTTCTACGGGTTGTCCTTCGGTACACTCCGGTCACTGACGATATAATGAGGTAGCGGCAGTATGGCGTTTTTGCCCCCGATGCAGACATCCTCTGCAACCTTGGTTAACCAAGTACCTTTTCGCTTCACACGCAAGCTGCCGCTCATTCTCACCAAGTTCACACCTCCGCGATCGCCAGGCGCTTTATTACAGCGCGATCGTCTGCTGCAACGCCTTGATGGTGCAACTTCCAGCAGCCTGACGTTGGTGTGTGCGGCAGCGGGCTTTGGCAAAACAACGCTGTTAACCCAGTGGTATCAACATCGGCAGCAGCAGGGGGATGCGCTGGCGTGGCTCAGCCTTGAAGACGATGACAATACCCCGCTGATGTTTACCCGCTATCTGTTGGAAGCGCTGCGGCCGCTGTATCAGGGCTGGAGCGCGGCGTTTCAACGCTATTTCCAGGGCGATGTTCCCGTCGATTTTTCGCTGTTTGTCGCAGAGTTGGTCAATCAATTACACGGTTGCCCACATCCGCTCTACCTCATCCTTGACGATTACCAGAGCATCAGTCACCCGGATATTCACGATGGGCTGAGTTATCTTCTTAACCATACGCCAGCGTCCCTTCACGTGATCATTGGCAGCCGCAGCCAACTACCAGTGGCACTGGGACGACTTCAGGTGCAAGACCAACTGGTTGAAATTTACCACGATGAACTGCGTTTCAGCCTCGATGAAGCCAACCGCTACTTTGCGCAATCAGCCACTACGTTGCTAAAACAACCAGAGATACAGCAGGCAATCGCCCTGACCGAAGGCTGGATTGCGGGCATGAAGATGGCGGCATTGTCTCTGGGTGACGCCACTTCTCCTCATTGCGGGGTGAGATACCTGAATGCCAATTCACGGTCAATGAGCCGGTATATGGAGGAAGTGATTTTTGCCCCCCTCCCTCCTGATGTGCTGGATTTCCTCGTGCAAACCTCGATGCTTAACCGTCTCCACCCCGATCTGTGCGATGCCGTCACCGGATACCGTAACGGTGAGGCGATGCTGGCCTGGATAGCGCAACATAACCTGTTTCTTTCCACCCTGGATGAAGCCGGATTCTGGTTTCGTTATCATCCGCTGATGCGCGATGCGCTACAAAGCCGCCTGCAACATCGCATGGGTAATGATATCCACAGGTTACATGAACGAGCCGGTAACTGGTTCGCGGCTCAACACCTCTGGGCGGAAGCGATACGCCACGCGCTGGCGGCGGGGAAACCGGGCACTCAGCATGCTGAAGCCGGCGCACAATCGCTGGCTGAGGAAGGGGACATTGATACGCTGGTGCGCTGGATTCGCTACTTACCGGCCAATGTCGAACCGTCACGTATCGCGTTGCAAATCAATCTTGCATGGGCCTTATCGCACCATTTTCAGTTTAACGATGCCCGCCAACAGCTTGATGCCATCGAAACGTTTGTGGCTACTCATCCAGATGCCTTGGACCACAACACTTGGGTAAGATTACGCGTGGTGCGAGCCATCTGCGAAGCCTTCGCGGAAAACATTGCCTACAGCATGACGCTGGTTGAACCCCTGCTGCGCGAGGTTCCCTGCGGGGATATCTGGGTGGATGGTCTGGTGTGCAATATTCTGAGCTATTGCCACCTGGCAAACGCGCGCCCGCAACACGCGCTGGATGTACAAGCCCTGATACCCAACACCAAAACGGCGAACCGCAATCTTTTCGTTGAGGTGTATCGCGCGTATGTCATCGCGCAAGGGTACCTGAGGCAGGGTAACCTGGGGGAAGCGGAGCGCCACGCTGCACAGGCATTGCAACGCGCGGAACCGTTAACCGGCCCCCACTCCAGCAGCAGCGCCACACTGGCTCCGCTTCTGGCAGAGATTGCCTGGGAACAAGGGGATGAAGCACGCATCAATGCCCTGTTGACGCCGCGCCTGCAAATGATTGACGACGTCTGTCCTCCCGATGGCTTCAGCCGCTGCTACATTGTGCTGGCACAACAGGCTCAATTAACCGGTCGGGCGGAAGAGGCTAATGCACTGTTGTTGCACGCTGAAAACCTGACGCTCCAGCGAGGATGGCGGCACGCACGGGTTTCCCTGTTGGCACAGCGCATCACCTTTCGACTCCAGACAGGGGATAACGCAGAGGCAGCGAAGTTGCTTAATCAGTTACAGCGACTGACCGATGAAATGGCCGCAGAAAAAAATGATGCCCTGCGTTGGTATCGCGAACAGAGTCGGGCTCGATTACTGATTGCCACTGGAGAACTGATGGTGGCAGCAGAGATACTTCACGCCGTCATGCTTGAGCAAGAGCACTGCGGCGAATGGCTTGCCGCAACGCGTTCAAGGCTGCTGTTGTCGGTGGTGTTATGGCGCACCGGAGAAACAGAACAAGCAATAGCAATGTGCAGACCGGCGATGTTGCGCGCGGTAAAACAACATCTGCATCGCAGCCTGCTGGATGCAGGGCCGGAACTGCTGTCGCTGTTGCGCCATGTGCACCAACAGCAGAAGTCAGATGCAATGTTCAACCATGCAATAGCCGCATTATTGACCACACTTGTCCCGTCTCAGCCAGAAAACACCTTGCCAGAGGCATCACGATTAACCGAGCGGGAGCACCAGACGTTACAACTGATCGCGGATGGTTTCTCAAACAAGGAGATTGCCCGCGCACTGGGCATTTCGGCGGAAACCGTAAAATGGCACCTGAAACAGCTCTATGAAAAACTTCAGGTAAATGGCCGCATTCAGGCGGTGAATCAGGCACGAAAATGGCAATGGTTGATGTGAAAGTGTGGATAAGGCTCCCACCCGACCTTAAGGGATAATCTTGGGTGACGACGGTACACTGTTCAACAGAATGTGGTTTAGCTCCTGAGCTAAACACGCTGGGCGAAACGCTTCCTCAGAGGCCAACATCTCGTCGATGCTCCACCAGCGTTTTTGCAGCAGATTGCTTTTTTCATTATCACTCAGGTTCGGCTCTCCACTATCGCAACAGCTGACATACACCAGGTAATAGCGCTCATGACTGATAAATGGACTGCCGTTGCGCTCAAAAATCACCTCTCTTGACCACACCCATTCCGGTTTCTCTTTTATGATTAAGCCCGTTTCTTCCATCAACTCTCTGCTAAGCGCCTGCTCAAACGTTTCACTCCCTTCCAATCCACCGCCGGGCGTGATCCAAAATTCGTTGATGCTGGCATCGATATTGTCTTCGATATTTTTGAATCTGAACTTAAACAGTAAGACGTTATTATCATTATTAATCAGTAACGCGCGTGCGGAATGACGAATATTCATACTCTTCCCTTAATAGAATCTTCGTCATTTTAGGTGATTGCCAGAACCTTTGTCAGCACGTCAGGCACTTTCGTGCCTGAGCATGATTACTCAACCACAGAATTAACGATGCCGCGCGCCTGAGCAAAGAGTTGCTGATAATGGCCTTCACGATCGTCAATCCCCTCTTCGACACCGATAGTGTTGTAGAGAAAGTCGATTTCTACGTCCTCAACGCCCAAATACCCCATACCGCCTTTGATGTAATCGGTCATGTTCTTTTCCCAACCAAATTTGATAAACCCGGCTTGAGAACCGCCCACCAGCGCCAGCCAGCGGATTTTCTTGTGCTTCAGTGCATTGTCTTCTCCGTAGGCCAAACCGTAATTCCACACGCGTTCCAGATACCCTTTAAGCATGGCGGGAAAGCCATACCACCACACCGGAAACACCAATACCAACGTGTCTTTATCTTCCAGTTCACCAAACAGGCGATGCACTTCTGGCGAATAGGTTTTCTGCGGATTGTTCCAGTCTGGCTCATCGTCCTCCCTGAGCACCGGATCAAAACCGCTGCGGTAGAGATCAAGCGTGGAAACGTTAAACCCCTGACCCACCGCTTCCTCCTGTATTTCCTGTACCACTTGGGCGGTTAAAGAATCACGGCGTGGATGGGACCAGATAATATACATATTGTTTTTTTTCATGCTGTTAACCCTATTTCACGAAGGAGTAGCCACTACTTTACGGAGAGGGGATAATTCTGTAAAACATAGTATTTGAGATGGGTTAATGAAGGATTTTCACTAATGCAACTTAATTTTTCCGATTTTACGGCGTTCATTAGCGTCGCGCGCCACAAAAGCTTCCGAGAGGCGGGCAACGAGTTAGGGCTTTCCCCTTCAGCCATCAGTCATGCCGTTAAGCAACTGGAACAGCGGTTAAAAGTTCGGCTGTTTAACCGCACAACGCGCAGTGTGGCGTTAACGGAGGCTGGGGCGAATCTGTTTGAGCGTCTGCGTCCGGTATTTGACGAGTTCGATACCCTGCTCGATGAGATGAATTGCTTTCGCGACACGCCGATGGGCACGCTGAGAATCAACACCTCACGGTTAGCCTCACGCCTGGTGCTGATCCCGATGATCGCCGGGTTTAGCCGCCAGTATCCCGATATCAAGGTAGAGATCACCACGGACGACAAACTCGTCGATATCGTTCAGCAATCGTTTGATGCCGGGATCCGTCTGGATACTACCGTTGAAAAAGACATGATCACCGTCCCGATTGGTCCAAAGATCAAACGGGTTGTGGTCGCCACACCCGACTACTTTGAGCGCCATCCTGCCCCGGCACATCCACACAATCTGGTGAATCACCACAGTATTATTTTTCGTTTACAAAGCGGTCGTATCTATAACTGGGAATTTGAAGGGCCGGAAGGAAAGCTGGAGATTGCGCCTGTCGGTAGCATCATACTGGATGATATGGACTCAACGCTCGAAGCGGTATTGTGCGGCGCAGGATTGGGTTATCTCTATTACGATCAGGTGAAAACACATCTGGCAAATGGCATGCTGGTGTCGGTGCTGGATAAATGGCTACCCGAATTCCCCAGTCTGCAACTTTACTACCCTAATCGACAATACATGCCGGGCCCACTGCGGGCTTTTCTGGACTACGTAAAAGCACACCGGGATGAATAAAAAAATGTCGATATTCCCTTTCCAAATCACACTTTTCAGGTTTACTGATTCCCTTACAAAGGGTGCGTGTTATCCTTTTCCCCGTCATGTCTTATCAACACTCACCGAGGTTTTGATGCTGGAGAATGTAATCATCCGATAATCAGTTTGCCGACCCTATTCAGGCCGGGCTGGTTATCAATGCGCTGAAATCGAATGCGGACACTGCAAGGTGTTTGCACGTTTTGCACATGATGATTAACAGGTTTCCAGTATGAATTTATCCCGTCAGGAACAGCGGACGCTGCACGTTCTCGCCAAAGGAGGACGCATTGCACACGTTCGCGACACGTCCGGTCGCATCACCGCCGTCGAATGCTACAGCCGCGAAGGCTTACTGCTGAGTGACTGCACGCTTGCCGTCTTCAAAAAACTCAAAACCAAAAAGCTGATCAAGTCTGTTAAGGGTCAACCCTATCGCATTAATACCACTGGGCTGAGAAACGTCCGCGCCCAATCTGACAACCGCTAAGGAGAGGATCATGAACCCGATGTTTTCACCTGAGTTTATCAATGCCAATTTGATGGGGCCAAGCGCCTTGCTGCTGGCAGAAGAGGTCAGCGGCGCTCTGGCCTTAAAACCCGGAATGCGAGTGCTCGATTTAGCCTGCGGCACCGGCCTGACATCGCTTTATCTGGCACGCCAATATGGTGTTGAAGTGGTCGCAATGGATTTATGGATTGCGGCTGAAGATAACGCACGCCGTTTCAGTGAACACGGACTATCCCACCTGATAACGCCATTGCATATGGATGTTACCGACCTTCCCGCTGTAAAGCCGTTTCCTGAAAACCACTTCGACGCGCTGATTAATATTGATGCCTATCACTACTTTGGTGCCAGCTCAGCCTTTTTCGACAGCCACCTTGCACCGTGGATCAAACCCGGTGGCCGCGTCGCTATCGTTATTCCAGGGTTAAAAAAACCTTTCGATCGCGGTGTTCCTCCTGAACTGGCCCCCTTTTGGCAGCCCGGTATGAACTTCTTCACCGTCGATTGGTGGCGGCAACTCTGGCAGCAAAGCGCCTATTTGCAGATAGCGGAGTGCACCGAAAACACCCGTTGCGAGCAAGCCTGGCAAGCATGGCTGGCTTGTTCACACCCCTATGCCATACGCGATCGCGATATGATGGCAGCCGAAGCGGGCCACTGGTTTAACTTCACGAAAATGACGGGCGTTATCTGTAAATAAAACAACCCCCTCTTCGGAGGGGGAATACCTGAGAATGGCGTGCAAACATCACAACAACGCAACAGCACACGGCATATTGTCCAACAAACAACAGCGGTGAAGGCCCATAACTTGTGCCGTTTAATCAAATTATGTGAGCAGGATAAACACTGTACATACCGTTACACAGCAACGCTCATCATCGCCGATAAGCCTGGTATATAATGCAAAAAACGCAGGAACCGATGCCCTGCAAAGATATAAAGCAACAAACTTTACACAAATGAATATCATGTAATTATAAATTATATAATGAAAATCAAAAATACTTTTTGCCTACATATCCTGATGGCGCTCCTGGCTATCCTGTTCCTCAGCGTTCCCCCGCTGGTGAGAACTGCCGATCCGGAGCTGACATTCCAGCCACTGATTAAATCAATGGAAGGAACGCCAAAGGAACGCAAGCAAAACATGGCAACTATTTCCCATGCTTTACAGGGAAATGCGATTTTCTTTATCGGCGCGTCTGAGGTTTCTACTTCCGAAGATGAGCATTACGCGGTTTATAATTACTTCAATAACCAGTTGCATCGCCCTTTAGTGGCTTACGGTGATAGTTACGTCGATAGCATCACGCATTTTTTACTGCTCTCGCGTTTTAAAAATGACATTAACGCAAACAGCAAGATTGTTCTGATGTTAGCACCGGATACCTTTTATTCTGAGGGTATTCCTCCTGCCATTTTTGCCAACAATTTCCCCTCATCGGTGTTTAATCCCCTGATGAAAGATATGTTGGCGCGCCCCTTGCTGGTCAAATACTTACGCAATATTGATCAAGAAGACATCAGCCACTTAACCTTCAGCCAAATGGAAATCTATGGCTGGTACCCGGACATTATCTGGCAAGAAGTGAGTTATCTGTTTGCTAATTTTTGCGAAATGGTAAAAAACGAGTGGCTGGCAATGCTGAACATTACCCCGCAACCGGCAAAACCCTGGCCGGAACAACCCGTCAATATCGTCAACCCGGATTGGGATATGGCGTTGGCCCACGCGCGCGAACTCAACAAATCGCGCCAGCAAAGCGCTGACACGATGTGGATGGATAAGTCGATTTTTGCCGACGATAACACGCCGGATGAGTGGGACAACGCGCCAGCGATCCCCTCACAGTTGGAAGCGCTGCGGGCGACGGTCAAACTGCTGAAAGCGCGCAACGCCCAATTTGTGGTAGTGGTTGATCCGATTAATCCGTGGGCGATTAAAAATTCAGAGAAATTCCAGGTCGTCGATCAGCAGATCCGAACCATGCTGGAGCAACATCATGTTCCCTACTTTGATATGTATGCCCAGCCTTATCAGAACGGCTGGAACTGGGATCGTTTACACCCTACCGAACTGGCGTGGGTTGCCATAGACCGCTTTATTGCTGAGAGTTTTAAACGATGAAAACTGCCATTCGCCTTTTTTTCCTTTATTTCTTTCTGGCGGTCACCATTGTTGCGTGGACCTCTGTTGATGACAGCATGGATTTGAAAGTGCATTTCGAATACCAAAAATTCTGAAGGGTAAATGATGTACAGCTCCGGAACGTTCTTTTTCCTTCTGTTTTCATCAGCGCTCCTGTTTGCGCTGGTTAACCGCGTATTGCATTATCGGTTGACCTATTTGTCCGCGTTTTCCGTGCTGGCGGCATTTGGCTGGGCGTATATTTTCCAGGGGGATTATCTTATTCCCGTGGCGGTTTTTCTTGGGTTTTATCTCCTTGTCACCTTAAAAGAAAAAGGCTGGTTAAAAACCTGGCAGGCCGTCAGTTTGACATTACTCCCGATGTTCCTGGTGAAATTAGATCTCAACAACCACTGGAACATGATTGGCCTGTCATTCATGACCTTCCGTGCCGTCGACGTGCTGCTTTATCGCAGCAAAAAAGACGGCCAAGGTTTCCTGCATTATTTCTGCTACCTGTTTATGCCGTTTATTATCCTGGCGGGCCCGATGTATCGCTGGCGCACATGGATTACTGACATCAATAAACCGGTGTTCGCGCTTACCCGTGAACAGTTTTTACTGTCCATGGAGCAAATTTTTACCGGTATTATCCAGAAATATCTATTAGCCACGCTGATTGATACTTTGGTGGTTCAGCCGTGGAGCCATCAGCCGTTTACGTTAAGCGTAGGCGTGGTCATGTCTCTGGCCTACAGTGCCTACCTCTACTTTGACTTTGCTGGCTACAGTAACATGGCTATCGGTGCCGGACGCTTATTTGGCCTGAACATCCCGGCAAACTTCAATATGCCGTTTCTGGCAAAAAACCCGCAGGATTTTTGGCGACGCTTCCACATTAGCCTGTCTGAATGGCTGAGGGATGTGGTCTTTATGCCAATTTATATGAATCTGATGAAGCTCGACTTTTTCCGTCAGAACAAGACGCTGGCGCAGAATATTGGTATTTTCTGCACCCTGTTTTGTATGGGGGCGTGGAACGGGCTGGAACGACACTATGTCATCAGCGGCGCATTGTTTGGCGCCATTTCTGTTGCTCACAATATGCTGCAATGGTTGGCGAAACGCAGCCCGGTGCTGAGCAATGGGTTAGACCATCCGGTTAGTGAGTTTACGGGTCGAATTTTGACGCTAGCAAGCGCCGCGGCCTCCCTCTATATTTTTAGCGGAATGTCACCTCTATGAACCAACACAGCGAGCTTCTAGAACTGCAAGATTTTTTGCGTGCGGCATTACTCGACCCCGCGAACCCACAGCGACCGGCAATTAGCGGCAGTGATGAAGCCCTGACTTGGCAACAGCTTTCCGTTGCTGTCACTGACTGGGCGAAACGCTATCACCACTGCCAACAGTCCGCAGGCCCGCCGATCGTGATCTACGGGCATCAACAGGCAGAGTTTGCCGTTGCTATATACAGTTGCCTGCTGCACAACATTCCGTATATCCCGGTGGACTGCATCTACCCGCAGGAACGGCTCAAAGAGATTTGCCAACTGGCAAGCGCCCCTTACTATTATGACGTAGCGACCCGGCAATTCGTTGCCACAGGCGTAGCCGAGCAAGCGCTTGTTGAGCAGGATCTCGCCTATATCATGTTCACCTCGGGCAGTACCGGAAAACCCAAAGGGGTGCAAATCGGACGTGAAAGCCTGTGGCATTTCATGAAGTGGGTGCGTCAGGATTTTGCGCTGCCGGAAGTGCCAGTGCTGATGAACCATGCGGTGTTCAGCTTCGATCTCTCGCTGATTCCATTGCTGGCAAATCTGGCCACCGGCGGGCATATCGTACTGAATGCGAAAGAGGATATCGCCGCGGAAAACTGGCTGGATCGCCTGAAAAGCAACGGCGTTTCCGTGTGGGTTTCCACGCCCTCTTTTGCTTATCAACGGCTGCTTTCACCGCAGTTTAGCAGTGACTATTTACCCGAGTTGAGCGTGTTTGTGTTTATCGGCGAAGTGTTAAACAAAGCGCTGGTAAAACAGCTGCGTCGCCGCTTCCCGCACGCCAACATACTCAATTCTTACGGCCCAACGGAAGCCACCATCGCGACCACGGTTATCGAAATTACCGATGACATCCTGCACAACGAAAACGATCTGCTGCCGATTGGTGTGATGATGCCGGATTCCAGAATGGAGATTACCTCTGACGGTGAGCTGATTATTTGGGGCAAAAACGTGATGCGTGGCTACCTGGGGCTTGCGAAAGAGAATGCCGAGAAATTGCTGCATCGGGAAAGCGAAATGTTCCGCGGCTACCGAACCGGCGATTTGGGCTACGAAAACGTTGATGGATTGCTTTACTGCCAAGGCCGCAATGACAGCCAGATCAAACTCAATGGCTATCGCATTGAAATCAATGAAATCGAAAATCGCCTGCTGGCGATGTCCGATATCAGCGAAGCGGTGGTTCTGCCGCTGATGAAATCAGGCGGTGGCGTTTTGCGTATTGCCGCATTCTGCGTGACGCACTTAGCCCCGGAAGCGATTAAAACCTCGCTGTCGAAGGTAATTCCCCACTACATGGTGCCTTCACAGATTATAATTAAAGATGCATTGCCGCTTAACCCTAACGGCAAAATTGATCGTAAGTTGCTGGACTCTCACGCCCGCACCAACTAATTACACCAGGAAAAAATGATGGAACAAGAAATTCTCGCGCTGTTTGAAAAGGTTTTATCCCGCAAAGTGGGCTTTAACGATGAGCTGATTGAGTCTGATATCCTTGACTCGATCCTGGCGGTAGATCTGGTGCTGGAAGTGCAGGACGTATACGGCTGCATGATTCCCCCCACTGAAGTCGCAACCGTGCTGAAAACCCCGGCGGATTTGGCGCGTTACATTGAAGAGAATCGCTAAGCGAGTCGCTCTTGCAACATGCAATGGCGAAATAGTGAGCAATTGAGCACCTATCTCATCCATGCTATTGTACTGAACACTGCCTGTTCGGGAGGCGTGAGATGAGAGCGTGCAAGAGAGTGCCACCGTTTCCCCCTGATTCCGTTACTTTTAGCCGGAAATTAGGTCTTTATTCCAAAAATGCAGAGCATACAGCGCAATTTTTGGCGCGATAACTCAATCAACGACTGTGATTTCATTGTCCGACCACAGAGAAATGGCCTCAAGCACAGGTTTAAATGACTGCCCAAATTCAGAGAGTTCATAAACAACTTTGAGTGGTGGTTTCTCACCAAAAACTTGTCTTACCACAAGGCCATCTTTTTCAAGCTTTTTTAACTGTAAGCTTAATGTCATTTCAGTGATATGAGGGATATTCTTGCGGAGTTCGCTGAACCTTTTACTTCTGTCCTTTAAATAATAAAGAATAACGCCTTTCCATTTTCCCCCAATCAAATCCATCACCATACTAACCGGACAAGGATATACCTTGCCGTTCAATAAGACCTGACAAGCTGCATTCTTCGTGATTCTCATTGCCGTATCACCCTACTATCGTTCCTGATAGTTATTGTCAATATGCGAGTACTCAGTAAACTTACCACGCAAGCTATCATTTTGATAGTTACTCATAACCATTAAGGGAATCTCATGGCATTAGTCATATTGGCTCATCCAGACATAGAGCATTCGATAGCCAACAAAACCATCACAAGAGAACTACAGCATAAATTTCCAGATTTAGAAGTGCGGGATATTTTCCAATTAAATCCCGATCACAAGATTAATATACAAGAAGAGCAAGCCGCTTTGCTGCGTCATGACTTGATCATTTTACAGTACCCTATGTATTGGTATAATACACCAGCCATTTTAAAAAGTTGGTTCGATCAGGTTTTTACTTATCAATTCGCCTATGGCTCAAAAGGGGATAAACTTAAAGGTAAGAGTCTATTGCCAAGCCTTACCGTAGGCCAACCTGAGCAAAATTTCAAACAAGATGAAAATACTGCATTAATTGAAAGTTTGTTGACGCCGATAAAAAAATCCGTTGAATATACGCAAATGCATTACCTTAACCCGGTTATTTTATATGGCATATCAACGGCACTAGGGTATAACGAAACAGAAATTATCGATAAAGCAAAAAAGCATAGCTCACAACTTGAATACATCATTAAAATTTGGAAAAAAAATAATACTGAAGGGAATTAATAACAAACCACAGCATAAAAAAATGACATGGTATATCATGTATCCTCCTGAAGTAACGTGAGTTACTACGCTTCGCTGTCAGTTTTGCAACAACACGGAAAAAAGAGTTTTATAACGCCTTGACGGGCGTGAAACCGGATTAATGGTATGGGGCGTTAGCGGGTGAAGCTCAGCTTGTGATTCCCCTTTACCGGGCTTTGTATAAATAAAAAAGCCCTAGCGACATTCGCCAGGGCTTTTAGGTTACGATTAACTTAAGATTTAACATTAAGACACTTAAACACTTGGTACTGCTATTTGTACAACCTTGATGTACACGTTAAGGCGATAATATTGGGTACTGAAAAGATAACAAATCCCTCCCATATAGTTATCGGTTGAACGTTCTGCCTGCTCCACCCACAGACGAAGCTATGGCAGGCTAAATAAGTACATCTCCCATCGCGATATAAAGTATTTGATGCGTAGCCTTACTGCCGTTGCGATATTCAACACCTAGAACCGATCAGACACACTCGCAACTTAAAACAACAAAAACATGGCCTTACATCATCGCGCTTTCATTTACACCCTGCGACTGTAGAGACTGACTACATGGCCTGAATTCATGACCAAACCAGAGTACGTACTCTTGATTTGGAAACCCGATAGAAATACACTTCATGGCCTTTGTCGCATAATTATTAAAGAGCATAAAACACTTTTCAAATAAACAGCAACGTAATTTCCTCTGCTGTTAAAATACAATTTACATGCTTTTTCAGCAGTGTCAACACTGTTATTAACGACATGACTACGGCATCTTATTTTTAATCACAACCACTATAAAAACATAGGGTTATGATTATTATCGCCGTTACCTTCTGGTTAAAACACGAGCAAATGATTGCTATTTTTCGCTGTTTATAGCGAAAGAGAAACAACATCTCTATTTTATGTTCGATATGTTCTAAACATGGCACGCGCCAACGGCATGTTGACGATACGCACAAAAAACAGACCAATACGAAAGGCTCTGCGTGGCACCCAAGTGCACATCATACGACAGCGCAGCAACTACAGCGTGATAGTGCCTTTGAGGGCAAGACGCCCGGATTATTTTCTCTCGAAATATGATGCCAGTTCCGAAAATCCAATAGCGTCTTTGGAATAACTGAATGTGCCTTTTGACATGACTTCTTGAGCCGCGTGTACAAACATGCCATAGGCAAACCGCGCCATTGATGCACCAACACTAATTCGTTTTACCCCTGCATCGGCCAATTCAGC